>DAISKN010000831.1:0-2979 GCA_036820975.1 Acidobacteriota bacterium
CCGGATCGCGCGCGACGCCGCTTTGGACCGATGCCTGGTCGCCGGGAACCTGAGCCTCACCTGGATGTACGAGGAGGGGAGCCAGAAGGCACGAGACCGGGTGGCGGCGACCTTCGACGAGCAGTTGAGACAGCAGGTCGATGCCGGCGTCGATTTCATCATCGGCGAGACGTTCTCGTGGCTCGGCGAGGCGCTCATCGCCGCCGAGCGGGCGAAGAAGACGGGGCTTCCGGTGATGGTCACCATGAGCTTCGAAGAGAAAGACATCACCACCGACGGCAAGACCCCGGCGGATTGCGCCCGCGCCCTGCGGGACGCCGGGTGCGACATCGTCGGCATCAACTGTCTCCGCAATCCCGACACCACGCTTCCACTGGCGAAACAGATGGTCGAGGCGGTCGATACCTACGTCGCGACCCAGCCGGCAGCCTATCGGACGCCGCCGGGGAAGCCCGACTTCACGAGTCTGCCGGAGTTTCCCACGGGGCTCGATCCCCTGCAGTGGTCCCGCCACCAGATGGCGGACTATGCCCGGAAGGCGAACGACGCCGGCATCCGCTACATCGGAGCCTGCTGCGGCACGGTGGCGACGCACATCCGGGAGATGGCGATCGCGCTGGGAAAGATGGAGCGGGATCGAAGGCCGTGGAAGATCGGGGGCGAAAAGCCGATGTCCGCCTTCGAATACTACGGCCACGACAAGAAAAGCGGCTAGAGCTTTCGACGCAAAGGTGCAAAGAAGCGAGACGCGAAGCCAGGAGAACCCTTCTTCTTTCTTTGCGTCCTCGCGTCTCCTTGCGCCTGTGCGTTGAAAATCTTCCCTCGCCCGGGTCAGCGGCGCTGGGGTACGGAGCGGGAGACGCGCTCGTCGTAGGCGAGGCGGATCTTCGCCTCCACGTGCGGGTGCCGGGCGCAGATCTCGGACAGGTGCTCGCGGCTGAGCTCGAGGAGCTCCGTCGATTTCACCGCCGTGACGGTGGCGGTCCGAGGCTCGCCGGAGAGGACGGCCATCTCTCCGAAGAAATCCCCGTCGCGCATCGTGGCCACGGGCAATTGCTGGCCGTCGCGGAGGATCGTCGCTCGCACCTCCCCGGTCGAGACGATGAACATCGACTCGCCGGGATCGCCCTCGCGCACGATCACCTCGCCAACCTTCGCGACACGGCGAACCAGGAGGAGGGCGACGGCGATGAACTCCGACGTCGTGAGGTCCGAAAACAGCGGGATGTGAGTCGGGGGCGGCTCGCGCGACGGCGGGGCTCCATGGGCGGAGCTTCCGATGTCGTCGATGATGGAGTCGATGAGCGAGTCGATGTCCTCTCCCAGCGCGCCGATGAGCGACTCCGCTCCGTCCGCCGCGAGCTCCGGTTCGCTCTCGACCTCGAGCTCGACGACTTCGATCTCCTCGGGCTCCTCGACCTCTTCGACCTCTTCGACCTTCACTTCCGGCGACTCCTCCGGCACGTCGAGCAAGACGACCGCCTGGAGCTCCGTTACCGGCTCTTCGACGCCGTCGAACGATAGCTCGACCGCTCCCTCCTCCGAAGGTTCGTCCTCGACGGTGACGATCTCGATCTCCTCCTCCGCGGCGGCGCCGGTGAATGCCACGGGCTCCTCGGCGAACGCCGGCGGCTCGTCGGGAATGGCCCTCGCCGGCGGGGCCGCCGGAGTCGAATCGTCCACCAGCTCGAAGCCCCCGGAGAACTCCTCGGCGGGCGGCGCCGGCTCGATCTCCTCGATGATCTGAACCTCTTCGACCTCAGCGACCTCGGCGATCTCGGCGCTGGGGGGTTCAGGGCTCCCGGCAATCTCGTGGCTGTCCCCGAACTCCATCGCCATGCTTTCCTCGAGGCTGAGCTCGGGAAGCGAAGCGGGAGACGGAGCGGCTTTGGGGGGAGGCGGCGCCGCTTTCGGGGGCGGCGGATCCGAGGCGCGTCGCAGCGGATCCCCGGGACGATGGAGCAGCTCCGCGAGCGCCGCCCTGGAGGAGGCCTCGGTCGATCGTTCCTCGTTCATCGTCGCCAGCTTCTGGTGCACGTCGGTCTGGCTGGGATCGAGCTGGAGGATCTTCTTGTTGATCGCGATCGCACGGATCATGAAGCCCTTCTCCGCGAGCTCGTCGGCGACCACGCGAAACTGCTTCACCGCCTCGCGCTTGCTCCCGGCGAGCACCAGGGTGTCGGCGAAACGGAGGCGGATCTGCGTGTTCTTCGGATCCTTCTGGAGAAGGGTGTTGAACCAGTCGAGGGCCGACTTGTAGTCGCGCCTCTGGAGGCACGCCTGGATTTCGAGGAAGGGATCCTGCTTTTTCTTGCGAAAGGCCATCGTTCGCCGGAGCGCTCGGTGTCGCGCGCTACAAAGGAGTCGCCCCGTCTTCGGGGACCACGATTTCCGATCCTACCATGAATCCCCGGCGCTCCATGTCCCGCTTCATCGACGAAAGCCCTGCGGGCACGCTCCTGGAGGGGAGCCCGAGGACGGCGGCCACCGACGACGCCAGGGACACGTCCCTCGGCCGAGGCGCCCGTGAACGGATCTCGGATCGCGAGCAAGCCCTGGCGCGATCGGAGGAGAGACCGAACAACATGAGCGTCATGGTCCCCATCTCCAGGCGGGAGCGGCGATCGGGACCGCCGAGGTGAACCATCGGCGGAGGCGTCGGGCCCTCTACCAGGAGCGCGAGGGAGTGAGCCGCGTCTTCCACGTAGATCGGAGTCCGGAACTCGTCCTCGAACAGCGACACGATCTCACCGCGGGAGGCGCTCGCCAGCATCCTCTCGATGAAGCTCGGACGCGAGTGCGCGCTCGGCCGCGGGCCGTAGGCGAGGGCGAGGCGGGCGACGCAGGCCCGCTCCCCGAGGACGGAGACGACTCCCCGCTCTCCTTCGAGCTTCGTGCGGCCGTAGACGGAGATCGGCAGCGCCGCGTCGGCCTCGCCGTAGGGCGCCCGCTCGCCGTCGAAAACCAGATCGGTCGAGA
>DAISKN010000832.1:0-2976 GCA_036820975.1 Acidobacteriota bacterium
GAGTCCTCCGTCAAAGGAATCCCCGGATTCGTCCGCGTCGTCACGAAGGGAAACTACGTCGCCGTCGTCTGCGAGCGAGAAGAGCAGGCCATCCGGGGCGGCGCGCGAGCTCGAGGTGAGCTGGGAGAAGCCGGCCACCCCCTCGTTCCCGCGTTCCGAGGATCTCTTCACCTACATGCGGAGCGCCTCACCGACTTTCACGAACGACCCGCAGATCGCGGGCGATCGCGACGGCGGATTCGCCGCCGCAGCCAAAATCATCGAAGCCGACTACGAGGTGCCGTTCCAGGGTCACACGGCGTTCGGTCCGGCGCACGCGACCGCCGATCCCTCGAACGATCAGATGACGATCTACTCGAACGACATGAAGTCGTATCGCCTCCGGAACGGCGTCGCGAAGTTCCTCGACATACCCCGGGATCGCGTGCGCGTCGTGTGGATGGACGGCCCGCAGGCTTATGGCCCGAACAGCGGCGGACGACGCGGGGTTCGAGGCGGCGTTCCTGGCCACGGAGCTGGGCCGTCCCGTGCGCGTGCAGTGGTCGAGAGAAGAGGAGACGGCGTGGGACAGCAAGGGTCCCGCGTACGCCATCCGGATGCGCGGAGGTCTGGACGGGCAAGGGAACGTCACGGCGCTCGAGTACGACGCCCGCGCCGCCGACCACAACCATCTCGGCTACAACGAGCCCGACACGGTCCTGATCGCGCAGCTCGCCGGAATGCGGAAAGCGGAGCCGAATCGCGGGCGGGCGACGATCCCTTACGACAAGTACACGATTCCGAACCGGCGGATGCTCGGGAGCGTGGTGTCCCTCCCCCTCGTCTGGGAGACGCCCGTTCGCACGGGAAATCTCCGGGATCCGGACGGCCCGCAGGTGACGTTCGCGCTCGAGTCCTTCATCGACGAGCTCGCCGTCGCGGCGCGTGGATCCGCTCGAGCTCCGGCTTCGTCTTCTCGCCGCCTCGACCGAGGAGGACGAGGGGTTCCGGCGGGCACGGTCCCTTGCGGTGATCAAGGCCGCCGCCGAGGCCTATGGGTGGGACTCCCGTCCGTCGCCGAACCCGAAGCGAATGGACAGCGGCGATATCCTCACCGGCCGCGGCATCGCCTACTCGTATCGCAGCCACACGATGGTGGCCCAGATCGCGGAAGTCGAAGTGAACCGCCGGACGGGCCACGTCTGGGCGAAGCGGCTCGTGTGCGCCCACGACTGCGGTCTCGTGGTCAATCCCGAGGCGCTCAAGCGCACGGTCGAGTGCGGGATGCTGCACTCGCTGAGCCGGGCGCTCCACGAAGAGGTGCGGTTCGACACGGAGAGGGTCACGAGCGTGAACTGGTCATCATCTCCAACCTTGACCCACGCGGACACGCCGGAGCGGATCGACATCGTGCTGGTGAACGGGGACCCCAACCCGGAGCGTCCCGACCTCCCGCACTACGGTGCGGGTGAGGCGACCTGCAAGCCGACGCTCGCCGCGGTGGCGAACGCCATCTTCGACGCGACGGGAGCGCGGCTCCGCAGGTGCCGTTCCGGGACGAGCGCGTCCTCGCGGCGCTCCAGACCGCGGGAGTCCAAGAGCTACTCGCGAGTGATCGCGAGGAGGTTCAGGTCGTCGGGAAGGGGGACGCCGTCTCCGAATCGCCGCGCTTCCGCGGTCAGTGTCTCGATCACCTCCTCACCGGTTCGGCCCACGAGATCGGATAGAAGCCGCGGCAGCCGGTCATCCTCGAAGAAATCGCCGCGCGTTCCCGCGACGGTGCTGATGCCGTCGGAGCTGAGGAGAAGCACGTCGCCGGGGACCAGGCAAAGGGCCCGGAGCTGGAACGGAACGGCGGGCTCCTGGAACAATCCGAGAGGAAACCCGGCAACATCGATCTGGTCGACCCGCCTCTGGACGGCGCGCAGAACGTAGGGGTAGGGAAGGCCGGCATTCGAGAACTGAACGTTCGGACAGCGCCAGGAAAGCTTCAGGACTGCCGTGGCCGCGAACATGCCCTCGGGAAGAGCGCGGTGGAGCCGCGCGTTCATCTTCGCGAGAAGCTCGATCGGCGCCGTCGTCACTTCCACGCTCTCCTCGAAGATCTCCTTCATGAGCATGGTCGCGAGCGCGGCCTCGAAGCCGTGGCCGATGACATCGGAGAGGATGACGACGATGCCGTCCTCGCGCTCGACGAAGTCGTAGAAGTCGCCGCCCACCGCCTCGCATGGACGATAGAAATGAGAGAACCGGTAGCCGTGGAGAGAGGGGGGCCGCACCGGGAGCAAGCTCTGCTGGATTCGCGCGGCACGTTCCAGGGCGTGCTTCTGGAGAAGGTAGCGCCGCGCCACACCTCGATGCTTCGCGAGAAGCTTCCGGAACGCCTGGCTCTTCCGTTTCAGGCGGCGCTTGAGGGCATCGATGGCCTCTCCCTCTTCGTTCTCGGAGAGGAGAGTTCCTGATTTCTCTTCCTTCAGGGCGATGGTGTCTATCATCATACGAGCGTCCTTTCGGATTCGTCCTGCCCAACGTAAGCCTAGCGCCGGAAGGCTTACCTATCGCTTACGGATTCACAATCCGGGCCCCGCGTGTGTTCGACCGGGACGAACGCTCACAGGGAGTCCGAGTCGCTTCTCGAGGGCCCTTCTCAGGAATTCCAGATCCTGCGGCGGGCTTTCCGATCGCTCCCACTCCGCGAGCCGCCGGGTGAGCCGCTCCAGCAGGCGCTCCAGCCTCTCGCGAGCCGGATGGGGCCAGGGCTCAATCGTGTCATCCGGCAAGAGCGGCCCTCGATAGAGCTCGACCGCTCTCCTGGCGAGCTTCGCGATACGAGTCGGATCTTCCATATCCATCGCGCGTCTGGCCACGGATTCGAGCTCCCACGCGTCCACCCAGCAACAGGTGGAATCGAGGCTCAGCGTGCGGTTTCGGATCGCGAGCGCTTCGGGATGACGCAGGAGCTTCCGAAGACGGTGAATCGTGATATTGAGGGACTGG
>DAISKN010000833.1:0-2945 GCA_036820975.1 Acidobacteriota bacterium
GAGCGACGTGAGCCGCCGGGACCTCTGGGAGATGGCGCGATTCCCCGGAACGTTCCGCATGGCGCGGAAGCACTGGCGCACCGGACTCGAGGAGTACTACCGGTCGCTCTCGAAGACGGCGTTCGCGCGGAAGCTGCAGAAGCTCGTCCCGGAGCTCACCGAGGACGACCTCGAGCCCGGCGGGAGCGGGGTCCGCGCGATGGCCCTCGAGCGCGACGGGAATCTCGTGGACGACTTCCGCATCGTCGAAGACGGCGCCTTCCTCCACGTCCTCAGCGCCCCCTCGCCGGCGGCCACGAGCTCTCTCGCCATCGCCGACCACATTCTGGAGCTGTGCTAGCATCCCACTCCCTCAAGGAGATCCGAATGAAGCTCCGGTTCGAGATAGCGTTCCTTCTTTCGTTTGCCACCGGGCTCGGCGCCCAGGAGACCGTCGTCCTCAAAGCGTCGCGGATGATCGACCCGAGGCGCGATGCCCCCATCGAGAACGCCGTCGTCGTGGTTCGCGGCGATCGGATCGAGGCCGCGGGGCCGAGCTCCGCGGTGGCCGTCCCCGCGGGCGCGCGGGTCCTCGACCTCACGGGCTACACCCTGCTTCCCGGCCTCATGGACTGCCACGTTCACATCACCGGCACCCCGGGCGACGGCGGCGACACCCAGAAGCTGCGGGAGACGTCGGCTCACGACGCGATCCGCGGGGTCGCGCACGCGAAGATCACGCTCGAGGCGGGGTTCACCACGATCCGCAACGTCGGCTCCGGCAACTACGCCGACGCGGCGCTCCGGGATCTCATCGAGGAGGGCGTCGTCCCCGGTCCCCGGATGTGGGTCGCGACCCGTGGACTGGGCGCTACCGGAGGCCATGCCGACATCAACGGCTGGAGCGCGGACCTGAGGCTCCCGGGAACGGCCGAGATCGCGGACGGTGTCGACGAGCTCCGCAAGGCCGTTCGCACCCAGATCAAGAACGGCGCGGACCTCATCAAAGTCACGGCGACCGGCGGAGTCCTCTCCGTGGGAGACGCCGTGACCCATCAGCAGTACTCGCTCGAGGAGCTCCAGGCGATCGTGGAGACCGCGGGGATGCTCGGCGTGAAAGTCGCGGCGCACGCCCACTCGCCCGGCGGAATGAACGACGCCCTCCGCGCCGGGGTCGCCTCCATCGAGCACGGAAGCCTCGTCGACGACGAAGGGATCCGCCTCATGAAGGAGCGCGGCGCGTTCCTCGTTCCCACGCTCTATACGCTCGACTTCATCATCGAGGAGGGAGCTTCGAGCGGCGTTCCCCAGTACTCGATCGACAAGGCGAAGTCGATGGCGAAGGAGCAGCGGGAGAGGCTCTCCGCCGCGTTTCACGCCGGCGTGAAGTTCGCCTACGGCACCGACGCGGCCGTCTTCCCGCATGGGCGCAATGCCCGGGACTTCCGGATTCTGGTCGAGGAGCTCGACGTGCGGCCCATCGAGGCGATCCGGACCGCGACCGTCAACTCCGCGGAGCTCATCGGAATCGAGGACCGCGCCGGGACCCTCGATCCGGGAAAGTGGGCGGACGTCATCGCCGTCGCCGGAAATCCTCTCGAGGACATCACTCTTCTCGAGAGCGTCCGCTTCGTCATGAAGGGGGGAGTGGTCTACAAGTCCCCCTGAGCTTAAGATCGGAAGTATGCGAAGAGCTCTGGTTCTGTGGCTGGGCATGGCGCTACCGGCGGCGGCGGGAGCGCAGACGCCGGTATTCGACGTTCGATGCACCGACGGCATGGCCGCGGGCTTTCCCTGCGATCGCGTGCATCTTCTCGCGTACCTGCCCGTGGCCAGCTTCGGCTCGGACGGAACCAACGACGTCTGGGGCTTTGCCGAGGGTGGCCGCGAGTTCGTGCTCCTTGGGCTTCGGAACGGCACGGCGTTCATCGAGATCACGAATCCCACCGCCCCCCTTTACCTGGGAAAGCTTTCGGGGAGCCGGAGCATCTGGCGCGACATCGAGACCTACCAGAGACATGCCTTCATCGGCTCCGAGGCGTTCGGGCACGGGGTGCAGGTTCTCGATCTGGGAGCGCTCTTCTCCGTGAGCGCTCCTCCGGTGGAGTTCGAGGAGACCGCGCGTTACGCCGGCGAGGGGCTGGGTGGATCGCATACCCTCGCCGTCAACGAAGCGAGCGGCTTCCTCTACGTCTCGGGCTCCGACACCTGCAACGGCGGCCTCCACATGGTGGACATCGGAAACCCGAAAGAGCCGCGTTTCGCCGGCTGCTTCAGCGAGGACGGATACACCCACGACGTGCAGTGCGTTTCCTACGACGGTCCGGACCCGGACTACCGCGGGCGGGAAATCTGCTTCGCGAGCAACGAGGACACCCTCACCGTCGTCGACGTCACCGACAAGTCGAAGCCGCGCATGGTGTCCCGCACCAGCTACCAGGGCGTCGGCTACGTCCATCAGACCTGGGTCACGTCCGATCGCCTCTTCCTTCTGATGGACGACGAGCTCGACGAGCAGTATTTCGGCCACGACACCTCGACCCGGATCTGGGACATCGCCGATCTCGACCGTCCCGCGCATATCGGCTCCCACGTCGCCAACACAGAGGCGATCGATCACAATCTCTACATCCGCGACGGGCTGGTGTACCAGGCGAACTACCGCGCCGGGCTCCGCATCCTGAAGCTCGATCGGATCGCCGAGGGCCGCCTCGAGCCCGCGGGGTTTTTCGACATCTACCCCGCGGACGACGCGCCGGAGTTCAACGGCGCCTGGAGCGCCTATCCGTTCTTTCCCAGCGGCGTCGTCGCGGTGAGCGGCATCGAGCAGGGACTCTTCCTCCTCAAGCCCGAGATTCCGTGAAGGGGCTCGCGCTCCTCGCCGCCGCAGTCGCGCCCGTCTTCGAGCCCGTCGTCGCCATCGACCCCGAGTCGCCCGATCGCATCGCCGCCGGGGCGCAGCTCGG
>DAISKN010000834.1:0-2922 GCA_036820975.1 Acidobacteriota bacterium
CCGTACGTCGCCTCGAATCCGAATCGAAGGTGGCTCGCCAGAATCGCCGAGTGAGCGAGGGCGAGGTTCGTGCGGTGGGCTTCGTTCAGGGACTTCACTTTCTCGAGCAGGCGATCGTAAGCGCTGACGTCCGGCTCGAAGTGGGAGACGGCGACCAGGATGAGCGTCTCGGAGTCGTCGACGAATCTCTGGCCGCTCCCCGAAGGTCCCTGGAGCGAGTCGAGCAGACGGCTCACGCGATCGAGGTTCCCGTTCGCGTCGCCCTCGTCCCAGGCCCGGAGCGCGAGGAGTGCCAGTACGTACAGGAAGTAGTAATCGAGCAGGATGGCGAGGACGGTCCGTTCGGAGTTACCGGTCGTGCAGTGTTCTATCGCGTAGCTCGCGACCTCGACCGGTATGGTCTCTTCGAGGAACCTCTCGGCCTTTCCGTCCCAGTCGTTGAGCACGTGAAAGCCGTCGTCGCGGGTGCGGGAGTCGAGCCGATGGACGACCTGCTGCAGAGAGACGCCGGGAAACGAGTGGGAGCGAAACCCGTCGCGGAGCGACTTCAGGCGCTGACCCGCCAGCAGGCGCGCCCGCGCGTCGCCTCGAAGAATCGTCTCCAGCAGGTCGCAGGCGCTTCCGAACGTAACCTCTGACTTCAACCCGCGGCCAATAGTACTGTGTGTCGTCGAAAGCCACCAGAGCCGGAGGGGAAGAACGCAAAGGGCAAGGAGAAATACAAACGGGATCGGGAGATCGAACGGAGCTTATCGTCTTCTTCGCCCTGCGTTTCGTCGCTTTGCATTCGTTCCAGTCATTCGAGACCGAGCTTCCGGAGCGCCGCTTCCGGGCAGCCCTTCCACTCGGTCACGAACTCGTTTCCGATATAGCGTAGGTCTTCGAACCCCATCCTGCTGGTGAAGAATCCCGTGGCGGTGAGGTCGCGAAAGCTCGTGAAGAAAGCGACCCCCTGGGAGAGCTCTTGGGGCGCGGTGTCGGGCCAGGCGAGGAGGTCGAGAAGGTTCGCCTTCTGTTCCGCGCTCGAATCGACGAAGCTCTTCCCGAAACGCTCCCCGCACTCGAGGTCCATCCAGGCGAGGCCGCCGCGCATCGCGACCTGCCGCTCCGGCTGGTCGATCATCATGAAGTCCAGGAACTCCGGGACCAGGGCATCGGTCGCGCTTCCCGAGCGCTCGTCCCTCGGGAGAATCAGGTCCACGAGCACCCGCACCGTGCGATGCTCGTGAGGGGTGAAAAACTGCGGGTCGAAACCCGCTCGGACCGCTTCCTGCGCCCGCGCGACCTCGGTCCCGGTGAGGGTGAAAACCGAGGCGAAGGGAATCGAAGCGAGGAGCTCGAGGGCCTGGCGTCGATCCATCGGGGCGCTCACAGGCTCCCCTTTCTTCGCTCTTCCACGATGTGCTCGCTGGTCCTCATGGCCAGGGCGAGGATCGTCCAGGTCACGTTCTTGTGGGGGTTCGAGACGAACGGGCCCCCGTCGGCGACGAAGAGGTTCTTCACGTCGTGTGCCTGGCAGTAGCGGTTCAGTACCGACGTTCGAGGCGACTCTCCCATGCGGGTCACCCCGACCTCGTGAATGATCCGACCTCCGGCGAGGATTCCGTACTCCTCCTCGGCGGTCGGTATCGGCGTCAGGGGAGTTCCTCCGAGCTGATGAATGAGGGAGTGGAACGTCTCGTGCATGTGCTTCACCTGGAGCCGCTCGTGATCGCTCCATCGGAAGTGGAATCGAAGGACCGGGATCCCCCAACGGTCCACGGTCTCCGGGTCGATCTCGCAGTAGGAGTGCTGGTTCGGGATCATTTCTCCCCGGCCGGAGAATCCGAGGGTGGCGCCGTAGTACTTGCGGTACGCGCTCTTCAGGGAAGCGCCCCAGCCGCCTCGATGCGGCGTCTTTTCGATCCCGTCGAGAAATCCGAACTGGGGCATGTCACGGCCGCCCCAGGGCTCGATGTGGTAGCCGCGGGGGAAATCGAGCTTTCCGTTGTCGATCCACCAGGGCATGTAGAGGTGCATGCCTCCCGCGCCGTCTTCGTTGTGAGCGATCATCTCCTCGAGCTGCGGAAAGTAGCCCACGCCATCGCTGCCCGTGGAATCCATGAGATAGCGACCGACGGCGCCGCTCGAGTTCGCGAGGCCCTCGGGAAATCGTGGGGAGCGTGAGTTCAGAAGAAGCCTCGCCGTCTCGCAGGCGCTTGCCGCGAGGACCACGACTCGAGCGCGCACGTGGCGGTCGCTTCCATCGGACTTGTCCACGTAGGAAACGCCGTTCGCGAGGCCGGCGTCGTCCGTCGTCACTTCACGAGCCATGGCCCCGGTCACGAGGGTGAGCCGGCCCGTAGCGAGAGCGGGAGGGAGGAGCACCGTGGGTGAGGAGAAATTCGATCCCGTCGCGCAGCCCCTGCCGCACTGGCCGCAGTAATGGCAGGCGGGACGTCCGTTCAGCGGCTTCGTAAGAACGGACCGGCGCGCGGGAATGCAGGCGATGCCGAGCTCGTCGCAGCCCTTCTTCACCAGGAGCTCCCAGCACCGTGGCGCCGGGGGCGGTTGAAAGATTCCGTCCGGCTCGTTCTCGATGCCTTCGTTGGTCCCGTGGATCCCGATCAGCCGATCGATCTCGTCGTAGTACGGGGCGATATCCTCGTAGGAGATCGGCCAGTCGTCTCCGAGGCCGTCATGGCTCCTCGGTTTGAAATCGCGCGGCCCGAAGCGGAGGGAGATCCGTCCCCAGTGGTTCGTTCGTCCGCCGAGAACCCGCGATCGGAACCAGTCAAACTGCGTGCCCGGGCCCACGGTGTACGGCTCGCCCTCGAGGGACCAGCCGCCGTGGGTCGCCGTGAACTCGCCGAAGTCCCGATCCTTCGTTTTCGCGCCGCGCCTCGGGGAGTCGTAGGTCCAGGCGAACATGCGGGACTCGGT
>DAISKN010000835.1:0-2921 GCA_036820975.1 Acidobacteriota bacterium
CCGATCCCGACGAGGTCGGCGCCATGGTACTGCGCGTCCTGGTAGACGAACGGGTGGCGCCTCGGGTCGAGCACGGCGGAATAGGCGCTGCGGAACGCATAGCCCGCGGCCTCGAGGCGCGCCATCGCGGCGCCGAGCCGCGCGTGCTTGGTGTCCCATGAGGCCGGCTGCGCCGGCACCGCCGCGTACAGCGACCGGTATAGCGGCGTGTTCAGGGGTATCTCGAGCTGGTAGATCGTGACGCTTTCGGGCCGGAGGTCGATGACCCGCTCCAGACTGGCGAAGAACGACTCCTCGGTTTCGCCCACGAGTCCGACCATCAGATCCAGGTTGACGATTTCGAACCCTCCGAGCCGGATATGCTCGTACGCGCGCTCGACATCGGCCGTGAGGTGGACGCGCCCGTTGGCGGCGAGGACCGTGTCGTCGAGCTGCTGCACTCCGAGGCTCAGGCGCGTGACACCAAGGTCGCGGAGCGCCCGGGCCTTGTCGGCGGTTACGCTCTTGGGGGCGCATTCGAAGGTGATCTCGCGGGCGCCGCCCCAGGACCCGGATCGCTGGAGCGCCCGGGCGAGCGACCGCAGCCGCGCGACCGACAGGATCGACGGGGTGCCGCCGCCGAAGTAGACGAAGCGAAGCGGCCGCCCGGCCACCGCGGGCGCACGGGCGTAGCGCGCCCACTCGTCCGCCAGCGCCACCAGGTATTCGTCGATCTCGCCGGATTGGTCGTCGTGGGACAGGTAGTAGCAGTACTGACAGCGCTCCACACAGAACGGAATGTGCACGTACAAGCCCAGCGGCACGTCCGCCGACGCGGGCGGCTGAGCCAGGCGGCGCCGGTAGTCGTCGACGGCAGCTTTGCTCCAGCAGGAGAACGGGGGATAGGTCGAGACGAAGTAGTTGCCGACCTCGGGTTCCGGTCGGTCGAGGAGCCCGGCACAGGCGGCGACGCGCGTCGGCCCGCTTTCGTCATCTCTCATGACTCGACTCCAGTCGCTGCCCGACCAGTATAGCGGAGGAATCGACGCATCTTGTGACGGAAAACGATCGGTCGCCCTCAAAGTGCTCGGATTCGTGGGAGCGATGAGCACGAAGATTGCAGCTCAGATAGCGGAGTCAAGGGCTTGATTTGACTTCCTCCAGCACCCGACGGCCGCTTTCAAAACGCGAACATGCGCGTGAACTTCACGATGAGACCTCGTCCTGCGGGAACGGGGTTCTCCGGTGTGGCGTACCGCTGCTCGTTGTAGACGATGAAGAGATCGCTCAACGGCCGGTAAGTGAAGTTGAACCGCACGTTGGCGTTGAAGAGCCGCCGGGCGGCGTCGTACTGGATGAGCGAGTCGAGAAAGGCGTTCGTGGCGAGCGAGTAGTTGGCGCGCGCCGTCCAGAGGGTGGTGACGAACTCGCCCACCGGTACGTCGAGCTTCGCCGCCGTCCGCTGCACCTTCAGACTCACGCGAAACTTGTACGACGGCTTGTAGGCCATGGTGCCATCGAGAGTGCGCTGGGTTCCGCTCCAGAGCCCGCCGAGAGTGATCCCGCCGCCCCCCGAGAGAACCCGGCTGGGGTCGCTGGTGAAGTCCCACACCCAGGTGGTCCAGGAATAGCCGCCCGGTGGAAGGGGAGGAGAGTCCGGGTGCAACCGGAGAGGGGATTCGAGGAGCTCGTACGTGGGGTTCACGGCAATCTGGCTGTGTCCACCGTTGTTGAAGAAGAAGGTGACCCCCGAGTGCATGGCCTTCGCCACCATCTCCCCCGAGTGGTCGGTGAAGACGTTCCAGGCGACGTGGGGATGGATCTCGCGAACCCCCCTTTCTCGAAAGCTCACCGGCCGCGGTCGCACCCCGGTATCCAGCATGTACTTCCTCACGCCGATACGGCGGTAGTATCCCAGCTCGTTGTTGAACTGATCGCCGAGGGACATGTAACCGGTCTTGATGTGGAAAAAGTTGCCCTCGCGATTGATGGTTGAGCGGAAGGCGTACTGTCCCTCGTCGAAGCCGGGGGTCTTCGTCTTGACGTAGTACGTGCTCCAGTCGACGTTTCCCGGGATGCGGATGGTCGAGTCGAGCCCATACACCCGGTTGTAGTCCGTGCTCGAGTCCGCCGACTGGCGCGACATCGCGATGGCGCCGATGTCGGAGGCGGCGAAGACGTTCTTCCGTACGCGCACGACGCTGAAGTTGTTCTCCGGCTCCCGGGAAGTTCTCTCGGTCTGAACCGTGAGGGCGCCGATGGAGAGTCCGGCGACGTTCCCGGTGAGCCTTCCGCCGGCGAGGATGGGGATCGGCAACCCCTCCTCGGTGAGACCGATGCGGCGCGAGAAGAAGAGCAGAAGGTCGGTGTCGGGTTGCGGGGAGAGATAGGTCACGCGGTTGTTCCGGGCGGCGTCGCCGACGTAGAAAATCCCGGAGTTCTCTAGGAAGAACTCCCGCTTTTCGGGGAAGAACTGGCTGAACTGCGTCAAGTTCACTTGCTGCTCGTCCGCTTCCACCTGCGCGAAGTCGGACTTTACGGTGGCGTCCAGCGTGAGCGCCCGGGTGATACCGTACTTGACGTCGACTCCGACGTTTCCAACCTTCGAGAACGACTCGCCTCCCGTAGTCCGAACCGCCGAGCCCGCGACGTAGGGTTTGACCCGGAAGTCCCGTCCCGGGCGGGTCGAGCCGATGCCGACGAGGTCTCCCGCGAGCGAAACCCGGGTCAAGGTGTAGGCCCGCGGCACCGGGGACCAGAAGTCGATCTCGTTGTTCCGCCGGATACGCCGGGAGAAGTTGATGCCCCAAAGAGGCGAGCTCTCGAGGTCGAACCGCAGTGCGCTGAATGGGATGGCGAACTCCGCGATCCATCCCTCCTCCGACTGGCTGGTCCCAACGAACCAGACCGCGTCCCAACTCGCATTCACTTCGCGTCCCTCG
>DAISKN010000836.1:0-2913 GCA_036820975.1 Acidobacteriota bacterium
AAAGTCGGATCGTCACCCGAAGAGGGCGTGTGATTCGCACAAAAACCGATCAGCGCCTGAAAAGCGCGCGACGAGGCGATGCTCGGCGTTTGTCAGCTCGACAGGGTCGCGCACGAATGAAGCAATCTGCGGTGCCCAGCAGCGCCAACGGGCCACGATTACAAACCGAGGCCAGGTCTTCGACACCCTTGCCAGCGCCGGCTCAGGCCGCTGCGCGGACGAGTCGGTAGTCGTGGTGGAGGCCGCCGAGGATGGGAATCGAGAGGATGCGCGCGTCGTCCGCAAAGCGATGCCGGTGCTCTGTCGGCGGAGCGGGGACATGCTGGGAAGGCTCTGGGACGCCGGGCCGGAGAGCGGCATGAGGCCGTCCGCGGTTGTAGAAATTCTTGAACTCGATGAGGGCTCGCCGGAGATGGTTCTCGGAAAGAGGGATGAGGAAGTCGAGACACTCACGGCGGAGGGTCCCGACGAGGCGTTCGCAGAACGCGTTGGCCTTGGGGGCTCTGGGGGGAGTTCGAAGAACTCGGACGCCGAGGTGCTCGATGGTGGTCCGGACCTCGGGAGAGAACAGGATGTCGCGGTCGAGGATGACGAAGTGGTAGGGATGCTCGAAGGGGAGGGCCTCCCGGAACTGCTGGCAAACCCAGGAACGTGTGGGATGGGGAGTGACGTTGAGCTTAAGGATCCTCCTGGATTCGATCTCCGTGATGACGAGGACGAAGAGGAGCTGGAAGCGCACGGTGACGACGGTGAGGAAGTCGGCTGCGACGACGGAGCTGGCGTGGTTTCGGAGGAAGTTGGCCCAGCTCTGCGAGGTCAGCCCATGCCGAGGAGGGTTGCGGGCGAGCATGTACTTGCGGACGGTGCGCGGGGACACTCTCAGGCCGAACTTCGTGCGGATCTCGTCGCGGATGCGCTCTTCGCCCCAGGTGGGGTTCTCGCTGGAGGCTTGCCGGATGAAGTCCCGAACACTCTGTGGAAGCGTGGGTCTTCCGAGGCGTGACTTCCACCGCCAGAAGAGCCGGACACCGGTTCGCTGCCACCGGATGAGGGTCTCGGGCCGAACGACGACGAGGGCGGACCTCCAGTCGAAAAGGCGAGAGAGAAAAGCCATGGTGAGCCGAGTAGCGTTGTTCGCCCGGTGGACCTTTGCCTTCCGCTCTTGATAGAAAGCGAGCTGCTTGCGAAGGAAGAGGATCTCGGCGGCGAGAGAGGCACGAGAGCGAACGAGGCGAAGGGCGAAGACGACGAGATCGTGAAGGACCCCGAGCCCGGAGCCGAGGAGGTCGAGAGGGTTCACGGGGTAGGATTCTATCGCGGTCGATCCGCGGCGGGCGGCTGGACTCTCGGACGAGAATGTGGCGAACGGCCTCCTGTCGAAGGCGCTCTCTTCGCCAGCGGAGATGGAGCTCCGCTCGCGAGACAACGATTCACGCAACTCGTGATCGAAGCCGGAAGGTGCGCCGGTCTTCAGACGAAAGCGACCCCCCACCGCATCCGGCACAGCTACGCCACCCACCTTCTCCGCCGCGGCGCCTCGGTCCGCACCGTGCAGAAGCTCGTCGGCCACAGGTCGCTTCTCTCAAATCCAGGTCTACCTCGACGTAGAAGTGAGCGACCTCGCCTCCATGCTCCAAAAGAGCCATCCGCGCGGCCGAGCGGTATACTAGAAGCGTCATGGCCACGACGGCGACCACCGTTTACTCGTACATCACGAAGCACCCGAAAGTCCGGGCTGGAAAGGCCTGCATCGAAGGAACTCGTGTCGCGGTGGCGGATATCGTGTTCCTCTACCGGGGTGCGTACACACCCGAGAGAATCCAGGCAGAGTATCCCCAGTTGAATCTCGCACGGGTTCACGCGGCTTTGTCGTACTACCACGCGCGACAGGATGAAATCGAATCCGAGCTCCACGAAGACGAGTCCTTCACCGAGGAGCTCGACCGACAGTGGGAGGAATACGTGCAGCGCCATGGCGGCCATCCCCCAGATGAGCCGGCGCCCGAGGACCAGCACATCGCGAAACCCGTAGGCTGGCGTCCCAAAGAGTAAGTGCCCGGTCGTTTTCCCTTGCTCACCGACATCGACGTCGATGGACGAGTCGTGAAAGGTCTACTTCGCCTCGGCTGGGACGTCGTTCGCGTCATCGACACTTTCCCTGGAACGACTTTCGATGACGTTCTCTTCGAGGCCGCCGCTCGCCAGAATCGGGTCTTCGTCACCAATGACAAGCGAATCCACCGCCAGGCGGTGGCATGGATCCAGAAACAACACGCCTTCCCAATGGTTTTCTGGGCTAAGAAACATCACGATCGTATGTCCATCGGCGAGTTCCTCCAGGCCTTCGAAGAACTCGCCCGTCGCGAGAAACCCTTCGCTTACCCCATCGAGTACATCAAGCCGAGTTTCTGAGATGCTTCGACATCTCGAATCGTCGCCACTTTCCAATAGAGAGGAAGCGCGGGGGTGTGTGTTTGTGAGTCGATCTTCGAGGAGCGTGCGAATCCGTGCGATTCCGAGACCTCCGCTTCCGGACGGTCCAAGGTTGCTAACCAATCCCGTCTGTCGCCGGGCTCGGCTTTCCAGCACGAGGAAGCGGCATGCGGAACCATGAGACGCCACTGCGCGAGAAGCTTCGTCAGTCTCTTGACAGTTGAGACGACCGAGCGCGCCGCTCAGGTCCGATTCAAGACGGCTTGAAGACAAGACCCGACGAACCGCATGACGCGGCGGCCGGTTCGCTCCACACTACGCAAACGATAGGGCCCTCGGCTCAGCCGGCTACGCCTTCGCTTCCTTCTCCGCCTTCTTCTCGGCGACGATCTTCTGGACGAGATGCGAGGGCACCTCTTCGTAGTGGGAGTACTCCATGTGGAACGAGCCCCGTCCGCCGGTCATGGAGGTGAGGGTGGG
>DAISKN010000837.1:0-2912 GCA_036820975.1 Acidobacteriota bacterium
TCCTACACCGGCATTCTACAGCTCGAGGTGGCGGGCGAGAGCCTCGTGGCCGGAGGACCTCGCCCAGGCTGCGGCATCGCGGCCGTCGTTGTCTCGTCGCGATCGGTCCGCCCCGGCGCGCAGCAGCTCGTCGAGAGTCTCTTCGTGTCCGAAGCGCGCCGCCTTCATGAGGGGGGTCACCCCATCTGCGTCCGCGAGGTCGACTTCGGCCCCGCTCCGGAGAAGAAGAGCGGCCACGTCCGCACGTCCGAACTGCGCCGCGAGCGAGAGCGCCGTCGTGCCCTTCGAATCCGCGTCGTCCGGATCGGCGCCTTGCTCGAGCAGACCCTCGACGGAGTGCGCCTCTCCGCTCGCCGACGCCCTCATCAGCCGCGTGAATCCCTGGGAACCGGCGTCGGAGCAGGCGAAGAAATAGAACGCCAGCCAGGCCGTCCGAAATTGACTCGTCATCGAAATTTATTGTAGCTTCCAGTCACGATGGGCATTGTACCGATTAAGAAGTTCGGCGCCGAGGTCCTGGATCGGCGCGCAAAGGAGCTCACGGAGTTCTCCGAGGACCTCGAGACCATCGCCCGCGACATGATCGAGACGATGTACGCCGCGCCCGGCGTCGGCCTCGCGGCGCCGCAGATCGGATTGGGGATTCGTCTCATGGTGATCGACGTTACCGTGGGAGAAGACGCTGGACAGGTCATCGTGATGGCGAACCCGGTGATGCTCGAGCAGGAGGGCGAGCAGCACGAGGAGGAAGGCTGCCTTTCCGTCCCCGGCTACAGCGGGGTCGTGTCCCGTCCCGCCTGGGTGAAGGTGCGAGGTCAGGATCTGAAAGGCAAGGAGGTCACTCTCGAGGGAACGGGGCTCCTGGCGCGCGCCTTCTGCCACGAGATCGATCACCTCGACGGAAAGCTCTTCCTCGAGCGGCTGGGAATACTGAAGCGCGACCTCATCAAGCGGAAGATCCGGAAGAAGATTCGCCAGGGCGACTGGTAGTCGCCGTAGATGCGCCTTCTTTTCATGGGCTCGGGGGCCTTCGCTCTCCCCTCCCTCGAGGCTCTCCTCGATTCGAGCCACCAGGTTCTCGCCCTCGTGACCCAGCCCGACAAACCCGCGGGGCGCGGGCACGACCTGCGCATGCCGAAGACGAAGTCCCTCGCCCTGGAGCGCGGGGTCGCGGTCCACCAGCCCCCGAAAGTCCGGGCGGAGGCCGCGGTCGAGCTCGTGCGCGCCATCGCTCCCGACCTCATCGTCGTGGTGGCCTACGGCCAGATCATTCCCGCCGCCATTCTCGAGATCCCGCGTCGAGGCACCGTCAACGTTCATGGCTCGCTTCTACCCCGCTATCGGGGAGCCGCGCCGATCCAATGGGCGATCGCGCGGGGTGAGACCGAGACCGGAGTCACCACGATGCTCATGGACGTCGGGCTCGACACCGGTCCGATCCTGCTCCAGAAGGCGATCGCCATCTCGGAAGAGGACACGGGGGGAACGCTCGAGGCGAAGCTCGCTCCGATCGGCGCCGATCTGCTCCTCGAGACGCTTTCGCGTTGGGAACGGGGGGAGCTCTCCCCCGTCCCGCAGGACGACTTCAAGGCAACGCTCGCGCCGCGCATTAAGAAAGAGGAAGGTCTCATCGAGTGGAGCCGGCCGGCCGCGGAGATCCATTGCCGGGTGCGGGCCTTCGATCCCTGGCCGGTAGCCTTCGTGCTTTTCGCCGGGGGGGTCCTCCGCGTCTGGAAGGCCAGGGTTGCCCCCGCGATGGCGGCCGAGGCGGAACCCGGAATCATCCTGGGCATCGAGCGAGAGGGGCTCATCGTCGCCTGTGGAGGACGATCTGCCCTCGAACTGGAAGAAGTCCAGCCCGCTGGAAAAGGAAGGATGACCGCCTCGGCCTTCGCGCGGGGAAGGAGGCTCGCCCCGGGGGATCTTCTGAGCTTGGCAACGCCTCCGGCGCCGTAGGAGCGACCCCTCGAAACCCTGCTATTTCTGGCAAAGCGTTGTGTTCCCCCCACGCACGGAGTCCGGCCGAGTCCCGTATCTCATTGATAGGAAGCTACGGCCCTGCCGGTACGGACTTTGCACCTTCGATTCCTCCCAACTCAGCGGGGGGGTTCCGCTTGCAGCGTCAGCCGAGAGCGTCGAGGTCGGGTCCGGCGTCCGCGATCGACCGGCCGAGCGCGACCGAAGACCGTTACGCGTTCGCCGCCCGAGGCGCGAGAGACGGCCTCTGGGACTGGAACCTCGAGACCGACGAGTTGCTTCTCTCTTCCCGATGGTCGGCGCTCCTCGGCCTCAAGGAAACGGAGCGGGTCGCCACGCCGACGGAGTGGATCGACCGCGTCCACCCCGAGGACCGCCCGAGAGTGCGCGAGCAGCTGCGGGCGGCGACCGCGGGCGAAAACCTGCTTTTCGAGAGCGAGCACCGGCTCGCGCACGAAGACGGACGCTATCTCTGGGTGCTGGCCCGGGGCGAGGTGACCTATCGGGCAACGGGCGACCCCTCCCGCATCGCGGGCTCGCTCTCCGACATCACCCAGCAGAAGCTCGCCGAGGACCGGCTCCGCCACGAGGCGACCCACGACGAGCTCACGGGACTTCCGAATCGCTCCACGTTCATGGAGCATCTGCGGCGGCTTCTGGAGCGATCGAGGCGATCGGGCCGCGATCTGAGGTTCGCCGTCCTGTTCCTCGATTTCGACCGCTTCAAGCGTATCAACGACAGCCTCGGTCATCTCGCGGGAGACCAGCTTCTCGCCGCCATCAGCCGCCGCCTGAAGGACTGCGTGCGACTGCTCTTCTGGAGCGGCCAGTCGTTCGAGGAGAAGGGCCTCGCGAAGGAAGGCAGCTTCAAAGCCGCCGAAGCACGGTTCACGGACGTCGCTCAGGTGGACTCGAAGAAGCTGGGGCGCTGGCTC
>DAISKN010000838.1:0-1947 GCA_036820975.1 Acidobacteriota bacterium
CGATGGAGGTCCCGAGCGTCGTGGTGACATCGTGAATTTCCGGCTCGGAGACGAGCGCCTGTTCGGGATCTACCGATGGCGACGCCAGAATCGGCGCCGTCAGCGCGGGCCCGAGCACTCTGCCGAAGGTGTAGCCGACGGAGCCCTCCATCGGACCGAGCGTTTGTGCGAGAGCGATGCCCACTCCGCGGGTGCGGAAATTACCCTGATTCCCCACGACGAAATGACCGGCGCCGCCCCGGATCCCGTCGTCGAGAAAAGTGCGGACGAGCTGGTCGGTCGCGTTCTCCTGGAACAGACGGAGCGTGACGCGGGTCCGGCTCGACAGGCGGTGCTCGAGGCCGAGCCCGAGCTTCGTCGTCGATTCCGCGCGAAGAAAGCGCCGCGCCGGCGACGGCCCATAGACGCTGCTGTAGGCGACCTGCGAGAGCAGCCCGATGTCTTCACCACCCGGAGCCTGAAGCTGATGATCCACGACGCCGCGCAGAACCGTCGTCTCCCCCGATCCCAGCGGGTAGGAGACCTCGAAGCGCGGCGAGGCGTAGGCCTCCCGATCCAGGTAGTCGAAATACTGGAACGCGATTCCCGCGTGGACCGTCGCCGAGCCCAGGAGGAAGGTGTCCGAGGTGTAGACGCTTCCGAACCACTCCGCGGAACGCTGGTCCCGAAGCCCTTTCCCCAGCACCGACTCCGGCGGTCGGAACTCGCCGAGGTCACCGTAGAGGAAGTTCCCGTAGGTGACTCCGGTCGCGAGCTGGTGGCCGCCGAGATCCGAAGATACGTACTCGGCGCGGCCCGCCCAGGACGAAAGCGCGGACTCCAGGAGCTGCGCGCTAACGAGCCAATGGGCGTCGCGGTTTCCAGGAATGAAGAGACGCGCGTAGGCGAGCCGGGCGTCTAGCCCGGCGCCGGCGCCAGGAAACTCCTCGAGTCCCGCGTCGTACGTGGCAGCCCGGATCCCGAACTCCCCGCTCAGGGCGAAATCCGGATCGAACCCGGGATTCTCTTCCCACGAGTGAAGCTCGGCGACCGCGACCGTCTGTTCCTTCTCCTTGAGGATGTTTCGATCCGTATGTTGTACGACCCAGCGCAGCTCGGGCGCGGTCCGGGCTTCTCCCGTCTCCTCGACGTACTCTTCGTTGGAAAGTCCCGATTCGAGACGCGAAAGGCTCATCAGGATCGTTCCCACGCGCCCCGCGCCTTCCTCGATCACGACTCGAGCGAAGGCCGACGGGAGGAAACCCGACAGGTACGCCCTCAGGCGGTACATTCCCGGCGGGATTCCGGCGAGCTCGAAGCGACCCTTCTCGTCGGTGACCGCCGTCAACGCTCCCCGGGAAAGGCTCTTGCCGAACACCGAGACCGTGGCGCCGCCGAGCGGCTGTCCGAACTCATCGCTGACGAGCCCCGCGAGAGCGGACGGGACCTCCCGCGTGGAATGCGCCTCCGCGAGTCCGACCGCCGAAACGCTGAGCGACAGGAACAGCGAAAAAATGGCGGGACGGGTATTCACCATTGCGAAGGCCCCTCCATAGGGTGTCCTCCGCCGTCCCCGGACGAGCCCAAGGCAGGAAATCGGTGCGACAGCGAAGACACTCCCGTCGGCATTCGAGTAAGATACCCCAACGCTAGGGTATCAAGTACCACAGCGGATCCGAAGTGTCAACGCACCCGGGGGACGATGTGTGATGTGAGTCACACTCCGGGTTCCGAGCACTGGCGCTGGGAGCGCGCCAGCACGGAGCGCTGGTGCAGAGGCCCGAGCGTTGGCGCCCGGAGGGCGCCCGTATTTGGATTGCGATGGGGGTGGGGCCCCATCGCACTGGTGTTTGGCGCCCGGAGGGCGCCCGTATTTGGATTGCGATGGTACAGGGGCTCCATCGCACTGGTGTTTGGCGCCCGGAGGGCGCCCGTATTTGGATTGCGATGGGGGTGGGGCCCCATCGC
>DAISKN010000838.1:2047-2891 GCA_036820975.1 Acidobacteriota bacterium
ACTAATGAAAGGAACCACTATGACGACCATCGCGACCATCGAGGCGCGGCAGATTCTGGACTCTCGCGGCAACCCCACGGTCGAAGCCGAGGTGGCGCTCGAGGACGGCTCCCTGGGCCGCGCTGCCGTGCCCTCGGGAGCCTCTACCGGAGAGCACGAGGCGCTCGAGCTCCGCGACTCGGATCCGGCGCGGTACCGGGGCAAGGGCGTCGGCCGGGCGGTCGCGAACATCCTCGACGAGATCGCGCCCGAGCTCGTCGGCGAGGACGCCACCCAGCAGGTACTCATCGACCGACTTCTCATCGAGCTCGACGGGACGGAGAACAAATCGCGCCTGGGCGCGAACGCCCTTCTCGCCGTGTCCCTCGCGACCGCGCACGCGGCGGCGGAGAGCCTCGGGCTTCCTCTCTATCGCTACCTGGGCGGCCCGATGGCTTCGGTTCTCCCCGTTCCGATGATGAACGTCGTCAACGGCGGCGCCCACGCGGACAACAACCTCGACATCCAGGAGTTCATGATCGTCCCCTGGGGTCTCTCCAGCTTCGGAGAGGCGCTACGAGCCGGGGTCGAGACGTTTCACGCCCTGAAGAGCCTTCTCGAGAAGAAAGGGCTTTCGACCGCCGTCGGCGACGAGGGAGGTTTCGCCCCGAGCTTGAAGACTCCCGAAGAGGCGCTCGATCTCCTCCTCGCCGCGATCGAAGCTGCGGGCTACCAGCCGGGAGAACAGGTAGCACTCGCCCTGGACGTCGCGGCGAGCGAGTTCCTCGACGGCTCTCACTACGTTCTACGGAAGTCGGGCGGCTCCAGGCTTTCCGCTTCGGATCTCATCTCCCGTTACTCCTCG
>DAISKN010000839.1:0-2889 GCA_036820975.1 Acidobacteriota bacterium
CGTCAGATTCAGTTGCTGCCAGCGAACTTTAGTGCACGGGTGTCGGCTCGGCGCACTCGAGAGTTTGAATTGCTCCGGGCGTCATGGTACGAAGCAAGCCCAGATGGAAAAAGAAAAGCCCCGCGATCCTCTCTACTACGCGGACTACATCCAGCTCGACCGGCTGCTCGGAAGCCAGCAGCTGCAAAGCGCCCTCCATGGCCGGCCTGCCCACGACGAGATGCTCTTCATCATCGTGCATCAGGCCTACGAGCTGTGGTTCAAGCAGATCCTGTGGGAGCTCGACGCGGTGCTCGCGGCCTTTGGGCGCTCTCCCGTTCCGGAGGAGGAAGTCGGGCGCGCGGTCCTGCGCTGCGGGCGCATCGTCGAGATCCAGCGCGTCCTGATTCAACAGGTCGACGTTCTGGAAACCATGACCCCTCTCGACTTCCTCGATTTCCGGGACATCCTGATCCCGGCCTCGGGCCTTCAGAGCGCTCAATTCCGCCTGGTCGAGAACAAGCTGGGAATGCGGCGGGGCGATCGCCTTCAGCTCCACGACGCTCCCTACACGTCGCGCCTCAGCAAGGAGGATGCCGCGCGTGTCGAGGCTGCGGAGAAGGAGCCTTCTCTCTTCGATTTGATCGAGGGTTGGCTCGAGCGAACGCCCTTCCTCAACTTCGGCGATTTCGACTTCTGGCGGGAGTATCGGCGGGCGGTCGACGCCATGCTCGCCGCCGACCGCGCCTCGATCCGGAGCAACCCGACCCTGACGGAAGACGAGAGGGCCACACAGCTGGCCGGAGTCGAGGCGACGGCATCCCGGTTCGCCGACGTGTTCGAACAGGGTGCCGGCGAACCCGTACCCGTCGTCGCGTCGGGGCGTCATCTGTCCCGGCGCGCACTCCAGGCGGCGCTCCTCATCAATCTCTATCGGGACGAGCCGATTCTGCACCTGCCCTTCCGGTTGCTGGCGCTCTTGGCGGACATCGAAAGGAACTTCACGACCTGGCGCCAGCGCCACGCCCAGATGGCGATGCGGATGATCGGCACCCGGATCGGCACCGGCGGCACGTCGGGTCACGAGTATCTCGACCGGGCGGCCGAGCGTCACAAGGTCTTCTCGGACCTCTCGGCTCTTTCGAGCTTCTTCATTCCCCGTTCGGCGCTTCCCACGCTCCCTCCCGAGGTGAGAAGCCGGATGGGGTTCAGGTTCAGCTCTCCGCGATGACCTTCAGCTCGATCGAGATCGGAACCGGGAGCGCGACGACGCCCACGGTCGTCCGCGTCGGTCGGATCTCCTCGAAGTACTCACCGTAAACCCGATTGAACGCGGAGAAGTCGCGGTCGATGTTCGTAAGAAAGACCGTCACGTCGACCACCTTCTCGAGCGAGCTCCCGGCGTCCTCCAGAATCGCCTTCACGTTCGCGACGCACGCTCGCGTCTGGGCCTCGATGCCTTCGGGAATTTGCTCGGTCTCCCGATGCCGCGGGCCGATCCCGGAAACGAAGAGCAGATTCCCGACCCGGCGAGCGTGCGGATAGGGACCGAGGGGCCGCGGCGCGCGGGAGGACACGATGAATGGAGCCGGGTTCCGCGGGTCGGAATTCACGCCGCATATACTACTCGCGAGGAACGCCATGGCTTCGAAGGCGCTGAATTTCGAGCGGTGGATCGACGAGCACCGGAGCTTTCTGAAGCCGCCGGTGTGCAACAAGAAGGTCTTCGAGGAAGACGACTTCATCGTCATGGTCGTCGGCGGGCCGAACAACCGCAAGGACTACCACATCGACGAGGGACCCGAGTTCTTCTATCAGCTCGAAGGCGAGATGGTCCTGAAGACGATCCAGGGCGGGAAGGTCGTGGACGTCCCGATTCGCGCCGGCGAGATCTTTCTCCTTGCGCCGCGCATCCCCCACTCGCCCCAGCGGATGCCCAATTCCGTGGGTCTCGTCATCGAGCGCAAGCGGCTCCCGGACGAAAAGGACGGGCTTCAATGGTATTGCGACAACTGCAATTCCCTGCTGTACGAAGAGTTTTTCACTCTCCACAATGTCGAGAAGGATTTCCCGCCCATCTTCGACCGGTTCTTCGGCGACGAGAAGAACCGGTCCTGCAAGAGGTGCGGCACGGTGATGCCCGCGCCGGTCGCCTGACTTGCTGAAGATCGACGTTCACACTCACATCCTTCCCGAGAGGCTGCCCGACTTCTCGAAGGTGCCGGGAGGCGAGAGGTTCGTTCGAATCGAGCATGAAACGCCTCGAAGCGGCCGCGCGCGCATGATCGTCAATGGCTCCTTGTTCCGCGAGATCGAGAGCAACAGCTGGAACGTCGAGACGCGCCTGGCCGAGTGCGAGGCGGCCGGCGTCGACGTGCAGGTTCTCTCGACGGTGCCGGTCATGTTCAGCTACTGGGCGGCGCCCGATCACGGGCTCGAGCTCGCGAGGCGCTTGAACGACCACATCGCCGGGGTCGTGGCCGAACATCCCGCGCGCTTCATCGGCCTTGGAACCGTCCCGATGCAGAGCCCCGACTTCGCGATCCGGGAGCTCGAGCGCTGCGTGCGGGACCTGGGGTTCTCGGGGGTCGAGATCGGCTCGAACGTCAACGGAGCCAATCTCGACAGCCCGGAGCTCTTTCCGGTCTTCGAGGCGGCGGCGACGCTCAACGCCGCCGTTTTCGTCCACCCGTGGGAGATGGTAGGCCGAGATCGGATGACGCGTTACTGGCTCCCGTGGCTCGTCGGGATGCCCGCGGAAGTTTCGCTCGCGATCTGCTCGCTCGTTGTCGGGACGACGAGAGCGGGCCCCTACTTCACGAGCGCGGCCAACCGGGCCGCGGGAACGGCAGTCACGACCGCCCGGATCGGCTCCAGGTTCGGCAGGCCGTGGCCGCTGGCGTGGACGAT
>DAISKN010000840.1:0-2886 GCA_036820975.1 Acidobacteriota bacterium
CCGCCAGCAGCCGCCGCGAGATCGCCGGTGGCCGAACGGTTGATGAAGAGGCCCTTGAAGCTGGAGCGATTCGGCAGCTCCCGGCCGATGGCGGCCACGGTGAAGTTGTTTCCCGAGGTCACTCCCTCGAGGGCGTCGGTCTGCATGTTCATGAAGCCCACGTTGTACGCACCCGCTTTTCCCGTCAGGCGCGCGCCGACCTGAATGGGCACCAGCTCTCCCGAGGGGCCGATTCCGATCCGCCGGCTGAAGAACATCTCGATGGCGCGGTTCGTGGAGTCCCCGGTTCCGATGCCGAAAGTCCCCGCGTTCTCGAGGAAGAACGGCCGCTTCTCCGGGAAGAACAGGTTGAAGCGGGTGAGATTGATCTGCTGGTCGTCGACCTCCACCTGCGCGAAATCGGTATTGACGGTGACGTCCAGGTTCAAGCTCGGAGTGACGCCGAACTTGGCATCGACTCCGACCTCGCCGCCGAAATCCCGGGGCTCGTCGAGCGTGTAGTCCCGGTTGGCCGACGAGAGCACGTACGGGATCACCTTGAAGTTCCGCGGCGTCTCGAGCTCGAGCTCCACGAGGTCGCCGGCGGACGAAAGCCGGTTGAGGTTGTAGATGCGCGAAACCGGCGACCAGTAGACCTCCTCGCGCTTCCGCCGGATCGACCGCTTGAAGTTGAGGCCCCAGCTCTGCGGCCTTCCGCCGTAGCGGAGGCTCCGCAGCGGAATCGCGAACTCCGCCATCCAGCCGACTTCGTTCCTGTGGGTCTTCACCACGAAGCTCGCGTCCCAGTTCAGGTTGAATCCGCTTCCGACGCTGGTCTGCGCCCGCTGCCGGGTCGAGGTCTGGCCTCCTCCCTCGCCCTCGTTCGAGACCTGCCCGTCGTACTCGATCCCCGCGGGATTGGTTCCGAACACGAACCCGTTCTGGCGGTCCTGGTAGGTATCGAAGATCATCTGGAACGAGTCGGTGTCGATGAGCGGCGAGTCCCGCCGGCTGTCGGTCACCACGATGCCGGAGGGATCGGAATCGAAGCAGATGGCCGAGACGTAGAGATGGGTCTCGTCGTACAGGAGACGGACCTCGGTGTTCTCCGTCGCGGGCTCGCCCTCGTGAGGCTCGGCCTGGACGAAACCGGTGATGACTTCGGCGCGAGACCAGATCTCCTCCTCGACGACACCGTCGATGATCGGCGCTTCCTCGACGCGCGCGGCGCGTGCCTGGCGGCGCGCGGTCTCCTGGGCGGCAAGCGGCATCGAGACGAGGAGCAGCGCGAGCTTCAGGGACGACCGCGTTCGCAACGCTACCTGCTTTCCCTCGCTCGTACCCGGTTGACCAGAGTTCCGATGGGCTCGATGGTGATGGCGATCTCGTCGCCAGGAGAGAGGGTGAAGGCGCTCTCCGGAACGATCCCCGTCCCGGTGAGGAGGTAGCATCCGTTCGGGAAGGAGTTGTCGCGGAAGAGGTAAGAGGCCAGCTCCGAGGCGTGCCGCTTCATTTCCGAAAGCCGCGTCTTCCCCTCGAAGGCGACTGCTCCCCTTCGCCCGACCCGGATCGAGATCTCGGTCGAGGAGGGCAGAGGCTCCTCGGTGACGAGAAGGCCGGGTCCGAGAGCGCAGCTTCCATCGTAGATCTTCGCCTGCGGAAGATAGAGAGGGTTCTCCCCTTCGATACTGCGGGAGCTCATGTCGTTCCCGATGGAGTACCCGAAGATCCGTCCGCCGCTTCCGATCGCGAGCGCGAGCTCCGCCTCGGGAACGTTCCAATCGGAATCGCTCCGGATCCCGACCTCCCCTCCGTGGCCCACCACCCGGCGCGGAGTCGCCTTGAAGAACAGCTCGGGTCTCTCCGCCAGATACACGCGATCGTAGACATCCGCCTCGTTGGCGGATTCCTCCATCCGCGCCTCGCGGCTGCGCCGGTAAGTCACGCCCGCCGCCCAGACCTCCTGGCTTTCGAGCGGCGGGAGCACGCCCCCGTCGTATTCTCCCGCTTTGTCGAAGGTCGATAGACGAGAGCGCAGCCAATCGCCGGGGTCGTCCTGCTGGAAGAGAAGGTCGATGGAGAAGCCTCTGGAAAAGAAGTTTCCCTTCTCCGTCTCGATCGCGACACCGTTCACCCGGCGGTTGAGC
This sequence comes from Acidobacteriota bacterium, assembly GCA_036820975.1. Taxonomy (GTDB): domain Bacteria; phylum Acidobacteriota; class Vicinamibacteria; order Marinacidobacterales; family SMYC01; genus DAISKN01. The sequence goes on from DAISKN010000840.1 coordinate 2,127, forward strand.
TTCATCGTAGGAAGATATATCCGATGGACCCGCCCGGAGCAACGCCGCCGGCCGATTTCGAATACAATAACGCCAGAAAACTGGAGGCCCCCCATGCCGCAAAAAAAAGCGTCTGAGTTCGACCAGGGACTTCTCGATCTTTTCGACAAGTACGTCCACGGTGCGCTGGACCGCCGCGAGTTTCTGGACCGGGCGAAGTCCTACGCCGTCGGAGGAATGACCGCAGCCGCGCTTCTGGAGACTCTGAGCCCGAAGTACGCCGAGGCGCAGCAGATCCAGAAGGATGACCCTCGCGTGAAGACCGAGTACGTGCACTACGACTCCCCGCAGGGCTACGGAAAGGTCAAGGCTTTGATGGCCCGCCCAGCGGGCTCGAAAGGCCAATCAGAAAAGCTCCCGGGGATCGTCGTCATTCACGAGAACCGCGGCCTCAACCCTCACATCGAGGACGTGGCGAGGCGCACCGGTCTCGCGGGGTACCTGGCGCTCGCTCCGGACGGGCTGACCTCTCTCGGCGGCTATCCCGGAAACGACGACGCGGGCCGCGAGATGCAGGCCAAGCTCGACCGCGACAAGCTCGCCGAGGACTGGGTGGCCGCGGTCAAGTATCTGCAGAAGCATCCCGACTGCACCGGTCGTGTGGGATGCGTGGGATTCTGCTACGGCGGCGCCGTTTCGAACATGCTGGCGGTGAGGATCCCGGATCTAGCCGCGTCCGTTCCCTTCTACGGCGGTCAGGCCGCCACGGAAGACGTTCCCA
>DAISKN010000841.1:0-2884 GCA_036820975.1 Acidobacteriota bacterium
TCCCGTGAGCCGGTGAGCAGCTCACTCCTCCAAACGACGCCTGAATTGCCTTGAGACCGTCTCCGGCGCTTGCTCGAGGCCGCGAGTAGGGGTTCACGACTTTGACGGACACGTCAGGACTGCTCCTCTGTCCCCGATGTTCGGGGCGGCTGCAGCGTCGGGGCGATTACTTGGATTGCGGCGGCTGCGAGGCCGCGTACTCCGCCGCCGCGCACTTGGTGGACTTCCGTCGAGGGCTGAAAGCGCCAGGAGGGCAGGAGCCCGCGTTGGAGAAGACCGAGGGCGAGGGAACCGGCGCGAGCTGGCCGGAAATCGTGCGGGATTACGTCGAGCTCGCGCCGAACCGCTTGGAATCATTGTACGAATGCGTGTCTTCCGGGCGGACCGCCTGGAAGCTCCTGCTCGACCTCGACCCGAACAAGGTTGTGTTGGAGATCGGCGGCGGCACGGGGCTCGCGACTTCGCACCTGGCTCGACACGTCTCGGCTGCGATGATGACGGAGTCTTGCCTGCGATGCGCTCTGCTCGCTCGTCGCCGTTTCGAGCTCCACAACCACGACGACGACGTGGCGATTCTGCTGGTGGACCGAGAGGGGCCGCTACCGGTACGGGACGCCATGTTCGACTGTGTCGTGTTGTCCGGCATTCACGGGTGGCTGTCGCGGCAAGCCGGTGCATCCGAGTGCCGGGTCATCGGAACGGACGAGTTGAAGGACATTCGCCGAGTCCTCAAGCCCGGAGGCCAGCTTCTCTGGATCGCCGACAATCGTTTCGGCTATCCACGGGCTCCGCGTCCCGGTACCATCCGACCATCGGGTGTCGCGCGGTCGTATCTGGGCTATCGGCGACTGCTTCGCAAGACGGGATTCACGAAACCCGCGGCCTTCGGGTTGACAGGTCGCCCGTCGCATCTCGACAGCGTCCGGCACCTCACCGGAGGGCCGGAGCTATACCAGCAGGAGTCCCCTCGCGGATGGAAGAATCGTCTCAAGGCGCATAGATTCCTGGCCCCTCGCTACGGGTTTCTCGTTCAGAACGACGGTGATCGGGCCGCGGGAATACTCGGCAGAATGCTTCACGAAATCGGCCGATCGCTGGCCGCGAGGGGAGGGGACTCGGGCCTGACCTTGAGGCATATCCGCGTCAGCAGGAAAGACAAAGCGGTGCTCGCGTTGAGCTCGGGGAACGCGGACCTCCTCGTGCGAGTCGGTTTGAGCGAGGCCGGACTCGCTTCCAACGAGCGGAACCATCAGATGCTGGAATTTCTCGGCAGCCGAGAAGGCGTCAAGAGAATCGTTCCCCGGTCCATCCTTCGGGGAAGCGTCGCGGGCCAGGCGTACTTCGTCGAGACCAGAGTTCCGGGGAGGCCGCTCGGCCGTGTCGTGGGAGGCACGGGATTCGAGGCGATGCGGAGGAGAGTCGAGAGCCTCATGGACGACTTGAACCCCGGGCTCGGGCCCGCGGCCAACGAGACCCTGGTAGGAACGGCATTCGAAACGGAGGTCTCGAATCCCGTCAACGCCCTTCGACCTCTGGTCGACCATCCCGACCGGATCGCTGCGATTCGGGAGTACTTCGAAAAGAGGCTGCACGGACTCCCCTTGCCCTTCGGAGTCACCCACGGCGATTTCAGCGTCAGCAATATCTTCGTCGGCGAGAAAGGCGCGATAAACGGTCTCATCGATTGGGAGGGTGGCGCGGAAAGGAGCTTACCGATCCTGGACGCGATTCACTGCGTCGAAAGCCATCATCGAATGCTCACCGGCGAGCGAGTGGGGCGCGCGATACCCCGATTGGCTCGCGGAGACTTCGCGGATCCGGCGCACGGGAGGTTTCTCTACGGATGGTACGAGAAGATGGGGATCGAGCCTGGCGCCCATGACGCTCTGGTATACCTGAAGTGGGCGCGCCATATGGCCCATCTGGCGAGCTTCTGGCTCGTGTATGACCGCCAGGGGATAGAGGACTTCGTCACGCCGGTGGTGGAGTCGATCCTGTCGGGCCGTTCCTCGGCCCTCTAGACGAGTCCCGGTTCCTTCCACGCCTCTGCCACAGCGATGTCACTCGATAGCGAAGGTAAGTCAGGTCGATTGGTCCGATGCCCCGCTCCTCGACGCGGCGAATGTCGGCGAGCATGGCGTCATCGAAATGGTTTTTCCAGTCGCCGATCGTTCCCTTGCGAAAGAACTTCTCGCCTTCGAAGCGAGGCTCGCTCTCGTAGTTCTTCCGCAGGCTTTTGATCGAAGTCCGTTCCCGCATCGCATCGATTTGCGGATCCGTCAGCGAGACGCCGAGCACGCCGGCGATTCGCCTGACCTCGACGGCGAAGTCCGTGTGCAGCTTCTCATAGGACGAAATGTAGACCTGAGGGCCCGAATCACGCCAGAGCGCGTGATATCGAGAGAGCTTGGCGACATCGAAACGCCCGACGTTCCAGTAGAAGTCCTCGAACGAGCCTTCGTAGCCGTTGCGGAAGCTCTCGTGGAAGTAGTGGGAAACGATGACGTCCTTCGGATCGCGCTCTATGTCGAACACATAGACGTTAGGGCGGCTCAGCAAAGTGCGATGTTGCGGTTTGTCGAGATGATTCTTCGAAAGATAGTCGTGGGTGACGAAGTCCTCGGTGCTCAGAAAATCCGCGAGTCGATCCGGACGAATGCATGGGTGTCGGGGATTGTTGAGCGTCAGATACTCCTCCGGCGGCGGGGAGAACGAGACGAGCTGCGTCAGGATGTTGTACAGCCACGTCGAACCGCTCTTGATGGCTCCGTTACAGATTACGAGCATGCGGACTCCAGAAACGGGTTGAATCCATTGCAGGCACTCAAAACAGGCCGTAACGAACGCGCGCTCAAAGAGCCGCCCGTCGAGCATGGATCGGTCG
>DAISKN010000842.1:0-2858 GCA_036820975.1 Acidobacteriota bacterium
CCTGGGCGTGGCGGGTGAGGCGCAACGCCTCTTCGGTGGAGTTCGAGCCCGCGCGCCATGGCGGAAAGCCGGTCGAGGACCGTTCCGTTCTCGCCGTCGAAGAAGCGCGCGGCGTCCCCCGAGATCGAGAGCAGAAACGACCTTTCGGCGACGGGATCGTCGAAGCGGCTGCGGACGAGAACGAAAGCGCCGACCACCACCACGGCGGCGATCGAAAACAGGCGATGCTGCGCGCCCAGCGAAAGCCCCACGGCGACGCAGAACAGCAGGTAGACGAGCTCCTCCGGTGTCTTGATCGCCGAGCGGAACCGGACGACCGAGAGCGCGCCGAGAAGCCCGAGCGAGAGGGGGATCGAAGCCTGCACCACGGTCAGGAGCAGGATGGTTCCGAGAGTGAACAGGGGAAACAGGTTTCCCAGCCGGGAGCGGTCGCCGGGCGCGGCGCCGAATCGGAGGAACAGATCCCGGATCGCGAGAGCGAGGAGCCCCCCGAGGACGAGGTTCCAGGCGAAGCCGGCGAGGCGCGCGGCTTCCCCGCGAGCCATCGAACGAAGACTCCCCGGGCGGTTGGAGACGATCACCGGATCGCCCCAGACCGTCTGGAGACGGTCCGCCCAGAGTTTTCCCGTGCGCCCTCCGATAGCGCGGGTCTCCAGGGTGAGCGAGACCTCGCGCCCGGCCCACTCCGAGAGATCCACTTCGCGGTCGTGCCACTGGTTGGCGTCCTCGAAATCGAAGTACTCCTCGAACACCACTTCGCTGTCGACGCGCACCACGAACTCGACTCCCGCCCGGCGCACCTCCTGGCGCGCGACGAGCGCCGGAGCGAACGAGAGAAACGGGGCGTCGGGAAGCGTGAGTTGGAAGCGAAGGCTCGCGGGAAAGGGCGGAGTGAGCGAGAAACGCGAGTCCTCCGACAGACGAATCACCCCCCGGTCCGAGCGTTCCTCGAGGAAACCGGCATACCGTCCCTCGGGTGCTTCGACCTCGGACTCCAGATCCTGGACGAGCGACGTCCGGGGTCCGCCGCAGGATACCGTCGCCAGGAGCAGCGCCCAGGAAGCGAGGACCCTTCTATCCACCGTCGAAGAAGCTAGCCTTTCCGCGATTCGGGATCAAGGCGAGGGTGTATACTCCGTCGCGCCCGGGAGGCGGATCGATGAGACACGAAGTCTGGATTGCATCGTTGACGCTCGCGCTCGCTGGAGGCGCCCTGGCGCAGGAGGAGAGCCAGGAGAAGCCCGAGGACGATGCGGTGATCCGTCTCGACGGAAGCGACCCCACTCTCAACGAATGGAAGACCGTCCGCGACATGTCGAAGGACGTGAAGCGGGACCCGGGCCCCGTCAACGTTCAACGTTTCGCTGGAGGCATGGGCTGGCAGGGGATCCCGACCTTCTTCAACCTGCCAGTGGCGTTGACCCCGGAAGACCTGAGGGCGGGCAAGGTGAACGTCGCGATCCTGGGAGCGCCCCTCGACATGGGCTCGGGCATGCGCGGAGCAGGATTCGGCCCGCGAGCCCTCCGGACATCGGAGACCTACGCGGGATGGGGCACCCACTCCAATCCCCACCTGCACGTGATGGTGGACTGGACGAAGGAGCTGAACGTCGTCGACTACGGCGACGCCCCCATCGACATGATGAGCACCGAAAGGACGATGGAGCCGGTGCGGCAGATGGTGCGCGAAGTGGCGCAAACGGGCGCGGTCCCTTTCATCGTCGGCGGGGACCACTCGCTCGAATACCCCAACGTCGCCGGCGTGGCCGACGTGTACGGCAAGGAGAACGTGGGGGTCGTCCACTTCGACGCCCACTACGACGCCGGGACACACCACGGAGGGCATCTCATCTCCCACGGGCAGCCGATTCGCCGGTTGATAAACGAAGGCCACGTCCTGGGCAAGAACTACATCCAGGTCGGTCTCCGCGGATACTGGCCGGGCGAGGAAGGTTTCCAGTGGATGCGGGAGCAGGGGTTCCGCTACCACACCATGGCGGAGATCGAGCGCGACGGGTGGGACGCGGTGATGACCCGGGTTCTCGCGGAGGCGCTCGACGGGCCTCAGCACCTCTATATCTCGCTCGACATCGACGTGCTCGACCCCGCTTACACTCCGGGAACGGGAACTCCCGAGCCCGGAGGGCTCACCCCGCGCGAGCTCTTCCCCCTGGTACGCAATCTCTGCGCCCGGAACAACCTCGTCGGATTCGACCTGGTCGAGGTGAACCCTCTCGTCGATCCCGGCTACACCACCGCGCTCAACGCCAATCGGCTTCTCCGCGAGTGCCTGACCGGGGTCGCCATGAGAAAGAAAGGATTGACCGAAGAGCTCTACCTGAGCCCCTTGACCCGGGAGCATGGCAGAAGGCCGCAGGATTAGACGCTTCCTCCGAGAACCCCTGCTGCAGTTCGCGGCCGCGGGAGGTCTCCTGTTCCTCGCGCACTCTCTCTTCGCGCCCTCCGACTCCGAGCGCATCGTCGTAACCCGGCAGCTCGCCGAGGCTCTCGTGAAAGAGCGGGAAGAGCTCCTTCTGCGCCCGCTCACGAGCGAAGAGCGAGAGCGCGTGGTCTCCGAGTTCATCGACGAAGAGGTTCTCCTGCGGGAAGCCTACCGGCAGGGTCTCGATCAGGACGATCCCCGGATCCGTCGCTGGCTCATCGACAGGGTCGAGCTCCTGCTGGACGAAGATCCGGAAGAGCCGACGCCCGAGGACCTCGACGCGCTCTTTCGCGATAATCCCGAGCGCTATATGACGGCGCGCGCCGTGAGCTTCGACCACGTGTTCTACGCCTCGCGCGAGCCCGAGCCAATCCTCGCGCGCCTGCGCGCCGGGGCCGACTTCACGCGTTTCGGA
>DAISKN010000843.1:0-2850 GCA_036820975.1 Acidobacteriota bacterium
CCGGATCAACGCCCTCGCCGACCGGAGTCCGGGATTCGTCTGGAGGCTCCAGACGGACGGGGGCGATGCCACGGCCATCCGCGTCTACGCGGATCCGCTGGTCATCGTGAACATGTCGGTATGGGAGTCGCTCGAAGCCCTGCATCAGTATGTCTACAAGAGCCCGCACGTCGGCCCGCTGCGCGATCGACGGCAGTGGTTCGAGCCCGCGACGGAGCCCGTCCTCGTGCTCTGGTGGGTAGCCTCGAGTCATATCCCCTCGGTCGAAGAGGCGATGGAACGGCTCGAGCGTCTCCGGGCGCAGGGTCCGACCCTCGAGGCGTTCACGTTTCGCGAGCCCTTCCCTCCCCCGGGGGAAGTGAGCGTGAGCGCGCCCGAAGTCGACGCGGAGTTCTGCTCTCCCCGCCGCGGCTGAGACGAAACGCCGCGGCACGGTCGGAATTCACGCGGTCCCGCAGACTCTCGGGCTCGATCACCACCGCGCGCGGGCCGAACCCGAGCGCGACGAAGCGCGCTTGTTCCTCGTCATCGAACTGGACGCGCAGGGTGACCCATTCCGAATCGCCGGGGTCCTCCGCGGTCGAAACCGGTGACGTATTCCGCCAGGGCTCGAGCTTTTCGGCGGCCTCCTTCGCGAGCTTGAGCGTGACCTCGTATCGGCGCTTCGACTTCCGGAGCTCCTCGGTCGAGGTCTGCCAGTAGGACGCGAGATCGAAGTCGCGCGGCCGCTCGCTCGGCTGGTCGAGAATCTTCGCGTCCTCGATCCGGGAGACGCGATAGGTCCGGAATCCCGCGGGGGTGCGCGCGACGAGGTACCAGGCGGCGGATTTGGCCACGAGCCCGAGAGGATCCACGACCCTTTCGACCCTCTCCCGGATCGCTTTCACGTAACGCAGAAAGAGCTTTCGATCCCGCGCGACCGCTTCCTGGACCAGGGGCAGCATCGACAGGTTCTCGGGCGCTCCGCTCCAGCCCGTGGTATCGACGTGGAGGCGCTGGCGGATGGAGGCCGCCTGCTCGCGCATCGACGAGGGAAGCGCGGCCATCAGCTTGTCGATGGCGCGCTCGGCCGCGCTCGCGAGCCGCGCGTCTCCGAGGACCCGCGGCTGGGCCATCAGCAGCGCCCTGAGCTCCGCGCTGTCGAGGCCGGGGACGCGGGTGCGCCAGCCCTCGTCGAGCTGCCAGCCCCCGCGGGCGCCGCGGAGCGCGTACACCGGAACGCCGGCGGCCGAGAGCGCTTCCATGTCCCGATGCACGGTGCGCGCCGACACCTCGAGCCGTTCCGCGATCTCGCGCCCCGTGAGCCGGCCGCGGCCCTGCAGGAGGAGAAGCATCGAAAGCAGTCGGTCGGCTCTCATGGTCCGCTGCCAGGATTTTATCTCCGAATTATGACAGCCCTTGACATATATGGGAGGGTACCCTTCGCGCTCGAGAGGAGATGACGAATGAAACTGACGGATTTTTTTCTGGCGCAGCTGGAGCGGGAAGCTCCCTTGAATCAGAGGGCGCTCGAGCGCGTCCCGGAGGGTCGGGCCGACTGGAAGCCGCACGAGAAGTCGATGCCCTTCGGATATCTTTCGAGTCTGGTTGCGACGATGCCCTCCTGGATCTCCATGATGATCGACCAGGACGAGCTGGACCTCGCCCCCCCCGGTGGTTCGGGCGAAAGACCGCCCTCGCCGGGCACCACGCGCGAGCTCCTGAAGGCCCACGACGACGCCGTCCTGAAAGCGAAGACGTCGCTGCGGAAGACGACCGACGAGCACTTGATGACGCCGTGGCGGCTTCTCGTGGGGGGCAATGTCGTCATGGAGCTCCCGCGGCACATCGTCATCGCGGACACGTTCGGCCACCTCGCCCATCACCGCGGGCAGCTCACCGTCTACCTTCGCCTGCTGGGAGCGCCGGTGCCCGCGATCTACGGGCCGTCCGCGGACGAGCAGAGCTTCGGGTAGCTCGAATCGGGCTCAGGCGCCGACCGTGGTTTTTTCTTTCTTCGCGTTGGCGGCCGGCTTCGCCGCGATCGGACCCTCGCCCGGTTTCACCGTGACCGGATCGAGAAACGGCATCATCGCGCGGAGCTCGGCGCCGACGCGCTCGATGAGGTGCTCCTGCTCAGCCGCTCTTTTTCCCTCGAACCACGGGCGGCCCTTCTCGTTCTCCTGGATCCAGTTGCGGGCGTAGGTGCCGTTGCGGATCTCGTCGAGGATCCTCTTCATCTCCTTGCGGGTCTCGGCTGTCACCACGCGCGGGCCACCGGTGTAGTCCCCGTGCTCCGCCGTGTCGCTCACCGAGTAGCGCATGTAGTTGAGGCCGCCTCGATACATCAGGTCCACGATGAGCTTGAGCTCGTGGAGGCACTCGAAGTAGGCCATCTCCGGCTGATAGCCCGCCTCCACCAGGGTGTCGAATCCCGCCTTGACGAGCTCGCTCACGCCGCCGCATAGCACCGTCTGCTCTCCGAACAGATCGGTCTCCGTCTCTTCGGCGAAGGTCGTCTGGAGAACGCCGGCGCGGGTGACGCCGATCGCCCTGGCGTAGGAGAGCGCCAGTTCTTTCGCTTTGCCCGACGCGTCCTGGTGGATGGCGAGGAGCCCCGGAGTTCCGCCTCCCTCGACGTAGGTCTCCCGGACGCGGTGTCCCGGTGCCTTGGGGGCGATCATCGAGACGTCCACGTTCGCGGGCGGCGTCACCGTCTTGTAGTGGATGGAGAAGCCGTGGGCGAACATCAGAGTCTTGCCCGGAGCCAGGCCGGGGCCGATCTCCTTCTCGTAGATCTTCGGCTGCTGCGTGTCCGGCGCGAGGACCATGATGACGTCCGCCCAGCGGGCGACGTCGGCGACGGAGCCG
>DAISKN010000844.1:0-2849 GCA_036820975.1 Acidobacteriota bacterium
CTCGATTTCCAGACACGCTCCCGCTGCTGCCGGAAGAAGCTCGGGAAATGCAGGTTCCACAGGAGGACGCCGCAGACGATGTAGTCGGTCAGGACTTCGTCGTGGACTCCCGAGGCGGAGGTCACCGTCACCCGCTCGTCCAAGGGCAAAAGGTGGTCGACGCCGGCGGATGCCGTCTGAACCCACTCGAGCGACGGCGCGGCGAAGAGCGTCTCTCTCGGAAACGGAGTGCCGATCCTCGCGGCAAGGACGACCGAGGGGCGGAAATCGCGAAGGGCGGCCTCGACATCGGCATAGTCGCGGCAGCTCTCGAGAACCACGTCGGGAAACCGCGCGCGGATCGGCTCCAGGTAGACGTCCGGCTTCCCCGCCAGGACCAGGACGCGCGTCTCTGTCACGTGACGAGCTGTCGCTTCTGGAACTCGGGCCGCTGCCAGGCGCCGCTCTCGAGGATTCGCCTGAGGATCAGGACCGCGTCCCAGACGTCGACGTAGCGAAGGTAGAGCGGAGTGAATCCGAACCGGAGGATATCGGGCGCCCGGAAATCTCCGATGACGTTCTCGGCGATGAGGGCCTGCATGATGGGATAGCCCTGCGCGTGGCGAAGCGAGAGCTGACTCCCTCTTTTGGCGGACTCGCGCGGGCCCGCCGCGGTGAGGCCGAGACCGCCGCACGTCTCCTCGACGAGCCGGAGGAACAGGTCTCCCATCTTCCGCGATTTCACCCGCACCTCCTCCATGTCGGCGCGGGCCAGGATCTCGACTCCGACCTCGAGCGCCGCCATCGCCAGGATCGCCGGCGTTCCACAGAGATGCCTCTCGATTCCCGGCGCCGGGCGGTAGTAGGTATCGAACGCGAACGGCGCCTCGTGTCCCATCCATCCCGAAAGCGGAGGCCGTATATTTTCTTGGTGCTTCTCGGCGACGTAGAGAAACGCGGGGGCGCCCGGGCCGCCGTTCAGGTACTTGTATCCGCAGCCGACCGCGAAATCGACTCGGTCGCGATCGAGATGGAGCGGGACGGCGCCGGCGCTGTGGCTGAGGTCCCAGATCGTGAGAGCGCCCCGCTCATGGCAAAGCCGGGTGATCTCCCTCATGTCGTGCATCTCTCCGGTGCGGAAATCCACATGGGTGAGCATTACGACGGCGACGTTTCCGTCGATGGCCGCGGCGAGATCCGCACGGGGAACCAGCCTCAGCCGGCAGGTGCCGAGGAGACCGGAGAATCCCTGGGCGACGTACAGGTCGGTCGGGAAGTTCTCCTCGTCCGACAAAATGACCGTGCGGCCGCCGCCGAGCCCGAGAGCGGCGCCCAGGAGCTTGAAGAGATTGACGGAGGTCGAGTCCGCCGCCACGACCTGACCCGGCGCCGCGCCCAGGATCCTCGCGATGCGGTCGCCGACGCGGCGCGGATACCGGATCCAGTCGTGCGCGTTCCAGCTCCGGATGAGATCCCGGCCCCACTCCTCGGCCACGATCTGCTGGAGCCTCGCCGCGGTTCTCTTCGGAAGGGCCCCGAGCGAGTTCCCGTCGAGGTAGAGGACGCCCGCCGGCAGGTCGAACTCGTCGCGAAAGGAGCGGAGCGAGTCCCTCTCGTCCCAGGAGACGACTTCCTCGCGCGTGAGCCCCGGCATCAGATCGAGGTCCGCACTGACCAGAGCTCGGGAAAGAACTTCAGGCTCAGCACCTTCTGGAGGTAGCCGACTCCGGAAGTACCGCCGGTCCCGCGCTTGTAGCCGATGATGCGCTCGACGGTCTTCATGTGGCTGAAGCGCCACTGCTGGAACTTCTGCTCGAGGTCCACCAGCTTCTCCGCGAGCTCGTAGAGATCCCAGTGCGTGGTCACGTCGCGGTAAACGGCGAGCCAGGCCGCCTCCACCTTCGGGTGCGGCTCGTAGGGCTCGGACCAATCGCGCTCCACGTACTCGGAGGGGATGTCGAACTTCCGCCTCGAGAGCAGCCGCAGGGACTCGTCCCATAGGCTCGGCTTCGCGAGCTCCCGGCGCAGGTCTTCGTAGACCGTCTCGTCGCTCCGATGGACCTCGATGAGCTCGCGGTTCTTGTTCCCGAGGACGAACTCGAGGATCCGGTACTGGTAGGACTGGAAGCCGGAGCTTCGTCCGAGCTCACCGCGGAACGAAGCGTAGTCGAACGGAGTCATCGTGGAGAGCACATCCCAGGAGTGAATGAGCTGCGATTGGATGCGGGCGACCCGGGCGAGCATCTTGAACGCGGGATCGAGGTCGTTCGCCTGGATCTGACGAACGACGGCCCGGAGCTCGTGAAGCGAGAGCTTCATCCAGAGCTCCGACACCTGATGGATGATGATGAAGAGAGTCTCGTCGTGGTGGCCGGAAATGGGCCTCTGAGCGCCCAGAACCTTCTCGAGCTCGAGGTAGCTCGCGTAGGTCATCCCCCCTTCGAGATCCCAGTGGATCTTCTCGCCGGTGAGGTCGATGGCGCCGGTCTTCAGTTCGTCGCTCATTACTTGCGATGGTAATCGACGGCCCGGAAGCGGGCAAGTTGCGCCGCCGGGAGCTCCACGCCATACTGGCGTCGAAATGATTTCGAGCCCCGCACTCCGGCGTTGCTGTTGTTGTTGTCGACGCTCGCCGAGCGGGGGCGCGGGTTTCTAGGCAACCAGCCAAACACGAAGTTTCGAAGCCGCCGCTCGATCCCCTCCAAAAGGGGCGTTGGGCGGCGGCTTTTTTCATTTTGAGGTGGGAAATGGAGACGATCGGGATCCTGTACGAGCATCCGGGGTGGTTTCGTCCCCTGTTTCGCGAGCTGAACCGCCGGGGGCTCGCCTACGACGCGATCCACGCGGGCGAGCTCCAGCTCGACCCGGAG
>DAISKN010000845.1:0-2845 GCA_036820975.1 Acidobacteriota bacterium
CGTGGACTGCTGGCGGCACTCGCGCTCGGCGCTTCGGGGGCCTGGATGGGAACGCGGTTTCTCCTGAGCGAGGAAGCCCGCGTCCATGACGTCTATCGCGAACGCGTGCTCCGCGCGACCGAGGAGGAAACGGTCCACGGAACGATCTTCGACGTCGGCTGGCCAAAGGCCCCGCATCGGGTCCTCCGAAGCGAGACCGTCGAGCGGTGGGAGAAAGCCGGCCGCCCCCCGAGCGGACACCGCCCGGGCGAGGGCGAACCGGTGGCACGGTTCGGCGACGGAACTCCCGTCGTTCGCTACTCCGACGTCCCGCCGCTTCCGGGGATGACGGGCGACGTCGAGGCTCTCGCCTTCTACGCGGGACAGAGCGCGGGTCTCGCGAACCGCGTACGGCCGGCGGCCGAGATTCTCCGCGAGACGGTGCGAGAGGCGCTCTTCGGCCTGTCGCGGCTCAGCGGAAAGACGGCCTCCAATTCAGCGCCGTGAGCTGGGGGCCGCGGGAATTGAACCGCACCAGGCTCACCGATCCGTTGTCGATGAGGAGCCGCCGGAAGTCCTCGAGCGAGAGCCCGAGATAGTGCGCCGCGATGGCGCGGAGCGGGTCTCCGTGCGAGACCACCACCACCGTCTCCCCCGGACGCTCTCGCCTCAGTCGCTCGACGCCCGCGATCGCACGGCTCTGGACCTCCTCGATGGGCTCGATCCGCGAGCTGCTTCTCGCAGGATCGGAGAGGAATCGCTCCATCTCGGGGTCGCCGCGAAGCTCCTCGACGGTCTTTCCCTGCCACGCTTCGCTGAGCCAGACCTCGTCGAACGCGGGCTCGATCTCTGCCTCGAGGCCAAGGGCGGAGGCGATGGGCGCCGCGGTCTCCCGCGCTCGTACCTGAGGGCTCGAGACGATGGCCCGCACCGGTAAATCCTTCAGGGCATCGGCCGCGGCCTTTGCCTGAGCCCGGCCGCTCTCATTGAGGCCGATGTCGATCCGACCCAGAAGACGTCTCTCGACGTTCCAATCGGTGAGCCCGTGCCGGACGAGAACGAGCTGAAACCGGTCGGGGTCGCTCATGGACGCCAGTCCGGGAAGCGATCGTTTCCCGCGGAATCGGTGAGCTGCACCAGGTTCCTTCCGTTCCGATCGACGAGAAAGATATCCCAGTGCTCGCTCTCGCCGCGCTCGAGGCTCGACGAGAACGCGATCGTCCTCCCGTCGGGCGAGAACGCGGGATCGTAGTTGTGAGCGTCCGGCCGTGAGGCAAAACGCCACGAGCGCCCTTCGCGGGATCCCGCCATCTCCCGAAACCAGAGATCCGCCTTCGGGCTTTCCGCGGTGCTGACGAACGCCAGCAGGCCGTCCGGGGAGAACGCGGGCCGGCAGGCTCCCCAGGCGTCCTCGCTCACCGCGCGGATCGCTCCCGTTTCCACATCGAGAACGCTGATACGCCAGCGGACGAGAGTTCTTTCCATGAACGCCAGCATCGATCCATCGGGCGAGTAGGCCGGGCCGAGCTTCCGCGACACCGAATCCGTGAGCGGCTCCACGCGACCGCTCGCGACCTCCACCCGATAGATCTCCGATCTTCCATCGCGCTCCCCTTCGAACACCACGAACCGGCCGTCTTGGCTGAAGCGCGGCGCGCCCTCGTAGGCGGCGTGGGACGTGAGCTGACGGACGTTGCCGCCGTCGGCATCCATCCGGTAGATGTCGCCCTTTCCCGTGCGCATCGAGGAGAAGACGATCGACCGGCCGTCGGGCGACCAGGAGGGATTGATGTCGTCCGCGGAATCCCGGGTGAGGCGCTTCAGGTTGGAGCCATCGGCCTCGATGGTGTAGATGTCCCAGCCGCCGTCGCGATCCGACTGAAACGCGATAGTGCCCGAAAGGAGCGCGGCGGCGAGCAGGAAGCTCAGTCCTTCAGCTCCGTCGACAGCAGGCTCATCTCGAAGAGCTCGACGTTCTTCATCTTCTTCTTGAAGATCCCGGTGTACTCCAGCGCGTCGGCGTTCTGCTCGAGCACGGCTACCGCGTCCTTCCCGGGAGCGACCTGGATGGTGAACGATCGAGCGACGGCGTCGAGCCAGCGCGGCGAGCTCTTGTCGCCTTCGTTCACCTCGTACAACATGCGCACCGACGGGGCGCCGCTCGAAGCGCCGGGGGGAAGAGTCACCCGGAGCACAATCGTGCCGTCCTGGGCCTTTTCCACCCTGCAGTCGTAGCCTTCCAGGGACTCCAGGAGCCGCGAGTCCGTCGGCGAGAACGTGAAGGAGTTGTAGAGCGTCACCCCGTCGACGGTGTCTGGCTTGTCGTCCACGAAGGTGCAGGCGCGGCTCCCTCCGATGTAGAGCCGAAGCCTGAGGCTCGGATCCACGGAGAGCCCCGGGGGCGAGTCGAACGCGTACCAGAACGACCGGCCCCGGATCTCAAGGGTGATGGTGGCTCGCTCGGAGGCGCGCGCCGGCGCCGCGGGATCGGAGCGGTCCGGCGGTCGGGACGCCTCTCCGGGCTTTGCCGGCGGGGCGGCAGCCTTGGACTCGTCGTAATCGATGCGAGCGATGTCCTTCTTGGGGATCGCGAGCTCGCCGTAAGGCGTTTTGAGCGTCACCTGGGTGTTGTTGGCGGCGACGAGCGTGCCATGGATGGAGTCGCCGTTAATGAGGTGCACCACCTCCGCCGCGGCGGACGCAGCGGCCAGGCTCGCCGCGAATACTAAAGACAATGAGCGCCCTCTGTTTCTCATAGGGTTTCTCGAGTAACGGCTCCGCTGTTTGGTGGGCATATTATATCCCGTGTCCCGAAGCGCGCTCTACTTCGCCGGCGTTCTCGCTCTCGCGGAGATCGCCCGCAGGA
>DAISKN010000846.1:0-2843 GCA_036820975.1 Acidobacteriota bacterium
CGGCATCGAGGGGCCCAGTCTCGAGATCCCCGGCGGCATGATCGACCCCGAGGACCCCGATCCGGCGGCGGCCGCCGCGAGGGAGATGCGGGAGGAGACGGGCTACGAGGCGGAGCGATTGGTGCCTTTGGGGGTGGTGCGTCCCAACCCCGCGATCCAGGGAAACCGCTGCCACACGTTTCTCGCGGAGAACGCGAAGCTCGTGGGAGACCTGCTTCCCGACGAAACCGAAGACATTCGTGTGGTGCTCCACCCGCGTCGAGAAGTCCCGCGCCTGCTGCGGGAGGGAAAGATCACCCACGCGTTGGTAGTGGCGGGACTCTACTGGTACCTCGAGCGAGAGGTGCAAGGAGGGGCACAAGGAGATGGGAGGGGATAGGGAGATGAAGACCAAACGGACCTCATCTTCATCCCCTTATCTCCTCCTATCTCCACATCCCCCTTTTTGCACTCCTTCCTACGTTGAGTGACCTCACGTTGGTGAGTATCTTTGAATGAGCTCCCAGGCTGCGCGCACGTGGCGCTCCTCCGTATGGGTCTGGCCGATCGACATCCGGAGCGTGTAGCGGCCGCCGAGCTTGGTGTGGGTGAGGTAGAGCTTTCCGCTCGCGTTGAGCTTCTTGAGCAGCTCTTCGTTCGCCGGATCGCCTCCGCGGTGGCGGAAGCAGACAAGATTCAGGGGGGCGCGAGCGGCGAGCTCGAAGCGGTCGTCCTCGCGTATCCAGGAGGCGAACATCCGGGCGAGCTCCACGTGCCGTCGAACGTGATGCCTCAGCCCCTCGACTCCGTAATGGCGGATCACGAACCATAGCTTGAGCGCGCGGAAGCGGCGGCCGAGGGGAACGTGCCAGTCGCGATAATCGATGACCGCACCGGAGCTCGTGGCTTCGTTGCGCAGGTACTCCGGAAGAATGCTGAGGGCGTCGATGAGGTCTTTCCGCGTCTTCACCCAGAAGCAGTCGCAGTCGAAATTGGTGAACATCCACTTGTGGGGATTGAACGAGTAGCTGTCCGCGTGCTCGACTCCGTCCTGGATATGGCGGAGCTCCGGGCAAAGGGCCGCGGTTCCCGACATCGCGGCGTCCACGTGCAGCCATAGGCCGCTCTCGCGGCAAATGCGTCCGATCGCGGGGAGCGGGTCGATGGCGTTCGAGGAGGTCGTCCCCACCGTGGCGGTGACGAAGAAGGGCTTGTGCCCGGATTTCACGTCGGCGCGAATTCGCTCTTCGAGGGCGGGTGCCGACATGGCGAAGGCTTCGTCGACCTCCACCAGACGGACGTTCGCGCTTCCGATTCCCGCGACCTTGGCGGCTTTCTCGATCGAGGAGTGCGCCTGGGTCGAGGTGTAGGCGACGAGGTCGCCCCGGCAGCCCTCCTGATTCGAGCGGTTCGAGGTCGCGCGCTCGCGCGCGGCGAGAAGGGCGCAGAGGACGGCGCTCGAGGCGGTGTCCTGAATGACGCCTCCGACTTCGGAAGTGGATTTGAAGAACGACGGAAGGCCGAGCATGTCGACGAGCCAGTCGAGAACGTGGGTCTCGAGCTCGGTCGCCGCCGGGCTCGTGGCCCAGATCATCCCTTGAATACCGAGACCGGCGGAGAGGAGCTCGCCGAGGACCGACGGCCCCGAGGAGTTCGACGGGAAGTAGGCGAAGAAGCTCGGCGATTGCCAGTGGGTGATGCCGGGAAGAACGATCTCCTCGACGTCGCGCATCATGGCGTCGAACCTCTCGCCCGTTTCCGGAGGACTCACGGGGAGGCGTTTTCGAATCGCTCCCGGCTCGACCTGGGAGAGGACGGGGAAGCTCTCTATCCTTTCCTGGTAGTCGGCGATCCAGTCGACCAGCTCTTTTCCATAGCGCCGGAATTCCTCCGGCGTCATGTGATAGGGCATCACTCAGTCTTTGAGCAGGTACTTGGCGATGGTCTGGAGCTGGAGGTTGCTGGTGCCTTCGTAGATGGCGCCGATCTTCGCGTCGCGCCAGTACTTCTCGACGGGGAAGTCCTTGGTGTAGCCGTAGCCGCCGTAGAGCTCGATCGCCTGAGACGTCACTCTCTCCGCGACCTGGGAGGAGAAGAGCTTCGCCATCGCGGCCTCGACCAGGAACGGCTCCCCGGCGTCACGGAGTCTGGCGGCGTTGTACACGAGAAGCCGCGCCGCCTCGAGCTCGGTGGCCGCCTGCGCCAGCTGGAACTGGACCCCCTGGAACTCGGCGATCGGCTTCCCGAAGGCTTTCCTCTCCTTGGTGTAGGCCATCGCGTGCTCGAGGGCGCCGGAGGCGGCTCCGATCATCTGGGCGCCGATCCCGATCCGGCCTTCGTTGAGCGTCTCGATCGCGATCTTGTACCCCTTGCCGACCTCGCCCAGGACGTTGGCGCGGGGAACGCGGGCGCCCGAGAGGATGAGCTCGGTGGTGCTCGAGGCGCGGATGCCGAGCTTGTCCTCCTTCTTCCCGACGGTGAAGCCCTCGAAGTCGCGCTCGACGAGAAACGCGGTGATGCCCCTGTAGCCGGCGTCGGGGTCGACGGTCGCGAAGACGATGAAGATCCCGGCCTCGCCGCCGTTGGTGATCCAGAGCTTGGTTCCCGTGAGCCGATAGGAGTCCCCGTCGGGGACGGCCCGGCAGGAGAGCGCGAAGGCGTCGCTTCCCGAATCGGGCTCGGAGAGCGCGTAGGCGCCGACGGTGTCCGTCGCGAGCCTCGAGAGGTACCTGGTCTTCTGCTCCTCGGTGCCCCACCGAACGAGCGCGTTGTTCACCAGCGTGTTCTGGACGTCGACCATCACCCCGACGGACGGGTCGACGCGGGAGAGCTCCTCCACCGCGAGGACCGACATGAAAAACGTC
>DAISKN010000847.1:0-2842 GCA_036820975.1 Acidobacteriota bacterium
AATATCGAGGCACGCGTCGAGCGCGCCCGTATTGCCGGCGCCGCCGAGGTTCTCGGGAATCTCGATTCCCATGAGCCCGAGCTCGAAGAGCTTCTTCACCAGGGCGGCGTCGATCTTCATCTCGCGATCCATCCGCGAGACGTGAGGCCCGATCTCGTTGCGGGCGAACTCCCGTACCGAACCGCGAAAGATGTCCTCTTCCTCGGAGAGCCTGGTGAGGATGGCGGTCGACGACATGGCTCAGTAGCGCGCGAGCTCGATTATGGCGGCTTCGAGGTCCGCGATCTGCGGGAGGATCGCGTCCTCGAGGTCCGGGTTATAGGCCACCCAGCTGTCCTTCGCCGCGAGCCGCCGGACGGGGGCATCGAGGAAATCGAAGAGCTCGTCCGCGATCCGCGCCGCGATCTCCGCCCCGTAGCCGAAGCTCCTCACGTCCTCGTAGGCGACGAGGACCCGATTGGTCTTCTTCGTCGATTCCGCGATGGCGCTCCAGTCGTAGGGCGCGAGCGAACGCAGGTCGAGGATCTCGACGGAGACGCCCTGGGCCTCGGCCTTCTGCGCCGCGACCATGCTCCGATTCACCAGCGCTCCGTAAGTCACCAGGGTGAGTGTGGTTCCTTCGCGCACCTTGCGCGCCTTGCCGAACGGAATCATGTAGTCGGGACCGGGATAAGGCGCTTTGTTGTACGTCTGCCGGTAGAGGTGCTTGTGCTCGAGCACGATGACCGGATCGTCGCAGCGGATCGCCGTACGGAGAAGGCCGTTCGCGTCGAGGGCGTTCGAGGGCATGACGACCCGGAGCCCCGGGTTGTGAGTGAAGAACACCTCGCCCGACTGGCTGTGATAGATGCCGCCCCCGCGCAGGTAACCGCCGACCGGAACCCGGATCACGATCGGGGCCTTGAAGGCCCCGTTCGAGCGCCAGCGAAAAGTCGCGAGCTCGTTTCGAATCTGCATGAACGCGGGCCAGATGTAGTCGAGGAACTGTATCTCCACCACCGGCTTCAAACCGCGGACCGCGGCGCCGATGGCGAGACCGGCGATGCTCGCCTCCGCGAGAGTGCTGTTCCAGACGCGATCGCTTCCGAACTCGCGCTGCAGCCCGAGGGTCACCTTGAAGACCCCGCCCTTGCCCTTGACCTCGACGAGGTTCTCTTCCCGACTCGCGTCGGCGACGTCCTGCCCGAAGACAATGATACGGGAATCCCGCCTCATCTCGTCCCGGAGACAGGCGTTGAGGAGATCCACCATCGTGCCTTCGGCAGAGGGCGCCCTCTGCGGCTCGGTCTCGAAAGTCTTCGATGTCGGGTCCACCGTTGGGCTGTACATGTGGACGCCCCAGCTCTCCTTCGACGGCCACCGCATGGAGAGCGCCTGATCGGCCGCTTCCATCACCTCTTGATGCACGGCCTCTTCCAGGGAGACCAGGGAGGTCTCGTCGATGAGACGCTCGGAGACAAGCAGCTGCCGCATCCGCACGACGGGATCGCGCTTGGCTTCCTCCTCCCGCTCCTTCGCGGTCTTGTAGAGCCGCTCGTCGTCGGAGAGCGAGTGGGAATAAGGTCTTACGACGTGAGCGTGGGCGAGCGCGGGACCCCGCCCGGCACGCAGAAAGGCGACGGCGTCCCTCAGCCGGGCGTAGCTCTCCACGAAGTCGCACCCGTCGAACTCGGTGACGAAGAGATCGGGAAAGCTCCGCACCAGGCGCGAGATGTTCCCTCCGGCGGTCTGCTTCTCGACCGGGACGGAGATCGCGTAGTTGTTGTCCTCGATGAGAAACAGAACCGGGACTTTGTGCAGGCAGGCGTTGTTGAGCGATTCCCAGAACTCGCCTTCGCTGGTGGAGCCGTCGCCGCCGGAAACGTAGATGATCTCGTCGACGGCGCGAGAGGGCTTCGCGGCCGGCTCCGGCTCGCCGAGCTGGCGTCCGGCGATGCCCGCGCCCACCGCGTGAAGGAACTGGGTGGCGACGCAGCTCGACTGTGTCACCAGGTTCAGGTTCTTGTGGCCCCAGTGGGACGGCATCTGCCGTCCGCCGGACGCGGGATCGGCTCCGGCGCCCACGCTCGCGAGCAGCTGCTCGAACGCCGTCATGCCGAGCGCGAGGGCGAGGGCGCGATCGCGATAGTAGGCGAAGCACCAGTCGCGTCCGGGACGAAGGTGCATCGCGGCGGCCACGAGGACCGCCTCGTGGCCCACGCCGTTGATCTGAAAGAAAACCTTGTTCTGCCGTTTGAGCTGGATCTCGCGGTCGTCGATTCTTCGCGAGAGAAGCATGAGGCGATAGGCCTCCACCAGGTTGTCTCTGGTCAGGCCGTGGAAACGTCCCGCCACGTCGCGATCGCTTCGAATCGCAGGCTCGAGTTGTGGCTTCGACGCTCCCTCCATTTGCACCTCCGAGGCGATTATATATGAAACGCCGAAAGCCCTCGCCGAGTGTGGCTTACCGGACGGTAAGGTATCGAAAGCCCGCTCAGTTCCCGATGAGATCTTCGCGAGAGAGACCGCGGAAGGAGAGCAGGCGCTCGATCGATTCGTCGACCTTCACGTCAGGGGTCGAGGCGCCGGCGGTGATACCGATTTTGAGGGCCCCCGGCGGAAACCAATCGCGGCTCTCCTCTTCCTTGTCGGAATGGATGGGTTTGTGTCGGATAACGGTCGGAGAGATCAGGCGGTCAGAGTCCGAGATGTGGAACGTGGGAAACCTTTGGTCGCAGATCTCCGCGAGATGGGTGGTGTTGCTGCTGTTGTAGCCTCCGATCACCAGCATCAGATCGACACCCTCGCGGCAGAGCTCCAGGACCGCGTCCTGTCGCTCCTGGGTGGCGCTGCAGATGGTGTC
>DAISKN010000848.1:0-2810 GCA_036820975.1 Acidobacteriota bacterium
CCGCTTCCTCGGTGCTGTAGCGCATCGGAACGTACTCGAGGCCGGTCGACAGGCCGAAGGCGCCTTCTTCCATTCCCTGGCGAACCAGGGCCTTCATCTCCGCGATCTCCCCCGCGGTGGCGGGACGGCGGAAGTCGTCCCCCATCACTCGCGAGCGAACCGTTCCATGGCCGACCAACATCACCACGTTCAACGCCGAGCCGGCTTTCTCCATCGCCGCGCGCTGTTGGGAAACGGGCCAGAGGGCGGTGCGGCCGTCGGCGTTCAGCACGGCGGTCGTGAATCCCTGCGTCGTGAAGTTCGGTAGACCTCCGTTTCCTTCGAGGATGTCGCGGTCGATGTGCTCGTGGAGCGCGATGAAGCCGGGGACGACGTACTTTCCCGAGGCGTCGACGGTTCTCGCCGCCGATGCGTCGGACAGATCCCCGATCGCGGCCACGGTGTCTCCGCGCAGACCCACGTCGGCCCTGATGAATGGATTTCCAGAACCGTCGAGGACCCGTCCTCCGCGAATCAAGACGTCATAGACCTCCTGACCGGACGCGAAGGACGCGAATGGAAAAAGAAGGAGGAAAGACCACAAAACCCTCATAGGCCACCTCTTGCGACCGAGGATGACATAGAAGAAAGCTCGCCACAATCCCGCTTCATTTCTCCTTCGAGTTGCCCCGTTCTCGCCATTGAAGAATCGTTTTTTTGCGGTCCGATCGACATGGAGGAGGGACCGATGCTCGAAGAAATCAACTCCTGGGTTCACTCGCCCATCGCGCGGGCCGTGGTCATCGGAGTTCTCATCCTGATTCTCCTGATTCCGCTCGCTGCAGTGGGTGTGCTGGTGAGCGAGAGGGAGGCGACTCGATTCGGCGTCGAGCGCGAAGTCGCCGAGAAGTGGGGGGGAGAGCAATCGCTGATCGGACCGATCCTGTCGGTCCCTTACCGCTACCGGAGCGTGGGAGCGAACGGCGAGGTCCTCACCCAGGTGGGTCACACCAGGTTTCTTCCCTCGGTTCTCGAAATCGAGGGCGTCGTCACCCCGGAGATTCGCTACCGGGGCATCTACGAGGTCGCGCTCTATGAAGTCGCCCTGCGCTGGAGGGGAGAGTTCGAACGGCCGGATCTGGAGAATTGGAACATCCCTCCCGAGGACGTTCTGTGGGACGAGGCGGTGCTCGTCGTCGGGATCCCGGATCTCCGGGGTATCCAGCGGGCCGTGGTCGCCCGCTGGGGCGACGAGTCGCTGACCTTCGAGCCCGGTCCGGGAGCGGTCGGGCTCTGCGCGAGTGGAATCCACGCAAGGGTCCCTCGACTCGGTGAAGGCGCCGCAGGCGCCCGAGTGCCCTTCTCCTTCGAGCTCGATCTCAACGGAAGCCGCGAGCTCCTGTTCGCCCCCCTGGGGAAGGAAACGCGGGTCTCTCTCTCCTCCAGCTGGCCGAGCCCGAGCTTCTCCGGGAAGTTTCTCCCGGACTCGCGCGACGTGAGGCCGGACGGCTTCACCGCCGAGTGGAACATCTCGTACCTCACGCGCCCGTTTCCTCAGGAATGGAAGGACAACGAGGTGACGGCGGACCTCCTCGGGCAGTGGATGGGAGGAGTCACTCTCTTCCAGCCCGTCGACTCCTATACGAAGACCAGCCGCACCATCAAGTACGGGGTCCTCTTCCTGTTCATGACGTTCAGCGTCTACTTTCTCTTCGAGATCCTTGCCCGCCTGAGAATCCACCCGTTCCAGTACCTGCTGGTGGGATTCGCGATCTGTCTGTTCTATCTCCTGCTTTTGTCGCTCTCGGAGCACGTCGGTTTTGGGTACTCGTACCTCCTCGCGAGTGCTTCGACGGTGGGCCTCATCGCCGCTTACAGCGGGAGCGTTCTCGGGAGCTTTTCTCGTGCGGCCTCGATTGGCGCGGGACTCTCCGGGCTCTACGCCTACCTCTACGTGCTCTTACAGCTCGAAGACTACGCACTCCTCCTCGGCTCGCTAGGCCTCTTCGCTCTTCTGGCCGCGGCGATGGCCCTCACCCGGAAGGTGGACTGGTATACCGTCGGTCGGTGAGGCGGCAATGTCCGGGTGGCCCTGAACCTGGAACAGTGAGATCATTGCTCTCCGTGAGAGGCAAGAAAGTAACGCAACTCGTTGTTCGGAACGTGGACGAAAGCCTGGTAAGGCTCCTGAAAGTCCGTGCCGCGAAACATGGGCGGTCTGAGAGGCGGAGCATCTGGAGATTCTCAGAAGGGCGCTGCACGGGGAGGGCGACGCGGCGTCGTTCCACGCGTTCCTGCTGAGTATGCCTGATGTCGGTGAGGACCGAGACTTCGCACGGCCCCGAGACTCCGGGCGCATCGAAGACCTGAAAGGATGAGAGCGACCCGTTACTTCGCCACCGCGCCGCCCAGGAACTTGCCGTCCACGCACTGATCCGAGCGGCAGTTGTTCTGGAACGGCGATCCCAGCTTCACCAGGAGGTCCACCGTCGAAGGACTCGGGATGAAGAAGCGCGAGGGACCGAAGGCCATGTCCGCCGCCGAGTTTCCGTCCTTGTTGATCACATCCACCTTGGCGCCCCGGTCCACGAGGTACTGGACCATCTCGTCGTCGCCCCTCGACGCCGCGCCGTGAAGAGCGGTGAATCCTTTGCGCTGCTCTACCGCGTTCACGTCGGCTCCGAGCTCGAGGCAGTACTTGAGCGCCTCCATCCAGGAATCGGGCGCGTTCTGGGTGAAGTTCCCGGACCAGCCGATTCCCGCAGCGACCATGAGCGGCGTCACACCGGAGTCGGTGGCGAGGTTCGGGTCGGCGCCTCCGGCGACGAGGA
>DAISKN010000849.1:0-2805 GCA_036820975.1 Acidobacteriota bacterium
GGCGAGGTCCGGTCAGGCGGCGCCACGCGGAGCTCTCTCTCGAAGGGCGCCTCGAGCTCGAACCCGCGCTGGTCCTTCATTCCGCGATCGACGACCAGCCGGTAGACAAAACCCGCCCTGAGCGGAGGGCCGAGAGCGAGGTTCGGTCCCACGCCTCGCTTGACCCGGCCGGGGTGAAACAACAGCGTCAGACGTTTTCCTTCGCTGTCCCAGAGGCCGGTCTCGATCTCGACGAAAGGAAGCGGCACCTCGCGCCCATCGGAGTCGTAGAGATGGACCCGCGCGGGAACGTCTTTCGCGCGCATCGGGTGCGAGAAGTGGACGTAGAGACGGAGGAGGTTCTCGGGAACCTCGGCCGAGGACGGATAGGCCGCCTCGACGCGCGGGCGCTCCTCGGGATCGCGCCCGGGCATGGCGAAGGTGATCTCCACGTTCTCGAAGGCGCTTCGGTACGCGAGTCCGGCGGTGAAAGCGAAGCGCGGCCGGAAGCGAACGGAGTCGCCCTCGACGATGTAGTCACCCAGGACGGGCGGCGCCTCCCTGTCGGCGCCCTCGACGCGGACGGTGAAGACCGCCGGCCAATCGCGGGACTGCCGAGCGCCCGTCAGGAGCACCGTCCCGAAGTGCTCGTTCTCCGGATCGTTCACGAACGCGAGAGCGGGCGCGCGCGCGGGCTCCTCCGGCCCGCAAGCCACGAAGCCGCAGGAGCCGAGAACGAGAATCCCCGCGAAGCTTCGCTTCAGAACCACTTGACGGGAAGGGAGACCAGGTCCAGGTTCCCGCCCGGGTGGCGTCGAATCGTCAGGATGGTCTCGGGGTTCAGCAGATCCATCTGCTGGACCCCGACCCCGGAGCGGGGCTCGTAGCGCACGCCGGCGACGTAGGTCTTCGTCGGCTCGGCGATCGCGCCCTCGTAGCTCTCGATGTCCCTGGGGTCGACGATGAGAAACGGAAGGTCGCTGTTCGCGATGAGGAGCTTCTCCTGTCCATCCTTCTTATAGACCAGCATGTCGAGAGGGTAGTTCCCCGACCCGAACTCGGCGACGGTCCTCCCCTTCACGTGCTCACCGTCCTTGAGATCGGCAAGGGGGAAGGTCACGAGCGGAGTGCAGAGGTACGCGGCGAGGATGTGGTCCTTTCCGCCGAGGGCGTAGGGCACGAACGTCCGGATCGGGGCCTCGGTCTCGAACTGGCCGTGGGCGCCGTGGTAGTTCTCGAGCGTGGTCGCCGCGGCTTTGCCGGTGAAGGGATAGGAGAATCGCCACAACGCGGAGGCGAACTCCTCGTTCGAGAGACCGGCGACGTAGAGCGTGCCTCCGGAATAAGAAACGTCGGTGATGGTGTCCGTCCGGAGGGGGATCCCTTCCTTCCACTCGTGCTTCTTGTCCGGAGACACGGGATTGGGCAGCGCTGCCTTCGCGAAACGCACTCCCTTCAGCGGCACCTCGCTCAGAGCGCCATACGAATCGACCTTCACGAGGACGCTCGCGTCCGCGATGTCGTTCGGGAGAAGCCATTCCCGATCCCACTGGCCCCGGCCTCGGGAGACGGCGAGGTACACGTTCTGAGAGATCGGATTCACCGCCATATCGTGGATCATGACGTCGTCCTTGCTCGTTCCCAGGAACGCCGCGATCTTCCCTTCGAGGTTCGGGACGGTGAGCAAATCCTTCCCGCCGTTCGGCGCCTTGTCGCCCAAATCGACGGCGAAGACGGCGCCGCCCTTTCCGTCCCCGATGAAGAGGACCCCTTCGGGGCCGAACGCGAGAGCGCTCATCGAAAGAATCTCCGGGGTTCCGGTCTGGAAGCCCCCGTCTTCGGTGGAAGCCCCCGTGGAAAATACGTAGAGAGCGCCGAGAGCGAGCGCGAGAAAGAGAAATGCCTTCCTCATCCATACCCTCCGATTGTGAGTTCTGTCGGGACCGAGCTCCGAACGGTACGTTAGCCCGCCGCGAGCGCCAAGAGCAAGGCCGTGAAGGAGATCCCCCGAACGGGGGATTGACAAGGGGAGGAGGAACCAGCGGATAATACGATGGGGAAGGCGTGTTCTCTCCCAACACGGGTGGTGGGCGTCGTGCTCAAGTCTAGCTTTAGCAGTACTTTACGCACTATCGTTGTCCTCGTACCGGCGGGACTCGCGGGGGCTTCCGAAGAGGCGACATCGGGCTCCTATGAATCCCAGAACGCCGTGGTCGCGGACTACTGCGTCATGTGCCACAGCGACGAAGCGAAGACCGCCGGTTTCTCCCTGGAGAGCTTCGACGTCGGCCGCGCGGAGGATTCCGCTCCCGTCTCCGAGAAGATGATCCGGAAGCTCCGCGCGGGAATGATGCCTCCCTCCTTCGCCCCGCAGCCCGATCCCGCCGAGATCGCGGACCTCGCGCGAACTCTCGAGGAGCGCATCGACGAGGTGGCGGCGAAAAGCCCGAACCCCGGCGGAAGGACGTTCCAGAGGCTGAACCGCGCCGAGTACGAGCGCTCGATTCACGAGCTCCTCGGGCTCGACGTGGACGTCACCGCCTTTCTGCCCCCGGACACCATCAGCCACGGGTTCGACAACGTCGCTGACGTCCAGACGATGTCTCCGACGCTCATGGAAGGTTACCTGCGGGCGGCGGGCAAGAACGAACACACGGTCAAGACCTACGGGAGAGCGCTCGAGGTCGTCGCCGGCTTCTTCGGCGAGGGCAAAGCGCTCAAGGCGCTCCGGCCCGCCGACGTCGGCCGGTTCCTCAAGAGCGACGCCCTGCTGAAGAGGCCCAACGGGCGTGAGCGGGCGAAGCCGACCATTGACCAGATCGTCCG
>DAISKN010000850.1:0-2801 GCA_036820975.1 Acidobacteriota bacterium
CGGATCGCCGTAGACCGAGTAGCCGAAAGTCGAGAACGACGCGCCGAAGCGCTCGTAGAGCGAGGGGGCGCGATAGCCGCTGCCCACGTGGGGCCGAAGCCTTGTGCCCGTCGAGGGAAACGCGTAGCCGGCGGAGAGATCGAACGTGAGCGCGTCCTCCGGCGCCTCGAAGTCGATTCCCTGATAGGGCGATCCTCCCTCGGGCTCGAATCGAGGCGCGTCGAGAGAGAAGAACTGGGCCCGCGCGGATCCCGAGAGCGAGAGAGCTCCTTCGAGAAGCGACACCTGGTCCTGCACGTACAGCGTATGGCTCGACTGCGAAACGTCGATGCTCGAGCCCTCCTGAGAAAGGTCGGGAACGCTGCGGTTCTCGAAAGACTCCCGCTCGAGCTCGTAGCCGGCGTGAAGGACCTGGCCGTCGCCCCACTCGTAGTCCCCCCGGGCGGCGAAGGTGTGGATACCGCCGTCGTAGAGGTCGGCCGAAGGAGTCAGCGGCTCGAAGGGCGAGACGCCGAGCGGCCCTTCGTCGAAACGCCTGGTAGTGATGAGACCGTGGTAGCGCAGGCTGTACGAGAACGCGGCGCTCGGCTTCTGTTCGTAGGTGAGGAGGCTCGAATAGAAGCTTCCTTCGCGGCGGTTATCGGGATCGTTGGCCGAAGGGACGTAGCTCACGTCCGGGATCGCCGCGATCTCGCCTTCTGGAAGAGTGCCCAGGGTCACCGGGCTCTCGTTCAGCGCGAGCCGGGCGTCGGAGCCGTAGAAGCGGAACGAGAGGCTCGAGTGCGGGGTCACCTGCAGGAGCGCCCGGCCCTGGAAGCTCGTGTTGCGCGACTCGTCGTCGCCGTCGACGCCCTCGGAAACGTTCACGTGGGAGGCGCCGACGCTGTAGAGGAAGCGATCGCGGATTCCTCCCGAGACCGAGGCCCCTCCGCGGAAGAAGCCGAGGCCGCCGCCTTCGACGAGGAGACTCCCCCGCGGTTCACCGCCTCCGGAGGCGGTGACGATATTGATGACGCCGCCCCCGGCATTCGTCCCGTGAAGGGACGAGCCCGAGCCCCTCAGGATCTCGACGCGATCGAGGTCCGGCGCGACGAGGTTCTCGATGTACGACGAGGCGTCGCCCTGGGGCGCCGACGGATCGCGAAGTCGCGCGCCGTCGATCAGGATCGCGGTGTCCTCGGTCCGTAGACCCCGAATCTTGAGCGAGGTGAACGAGCCGGGGCCCCCGAGCTGCTCCATGCGGACTCCGGGAACCGTCCGAATCGCTTCGGGGACGAAGTACTCGTCCCGCGCCTTCATTTCGTCGGAATCGACGACGCTCAGCGTCTTGGTGCGATCGGACAGGCGCTGCGCCCGGTCGGCGCCGGTCACCACGACCGACTCCGAGACCGCCGCCAGATCGAGACGGATCTCGACCTCGGAGGGAACGTCCCCTTCGAGGCGCACGGGCACCACACGGGTGGCGAATCCCGGCGCGGAAGCCGACGCGAGATAGCTACCGGGAGCGAGCGCCTCGAAGCGATAGGAGCCGACGTCGGAGGCGACGACCGAGGTCGTCCAGGAGTTGTCGCCCCTCGTGAGTTGAATGCGGACGCCGGGCACCGAAGCGGATTGCGGGTCGAGGACGCGAACCGTCAGATCGCCCGCGAGGGCGGGCGGCGCGAAACAGAGGAAGAGGATAGACAAGAGACGACGCACGGGGACCTCCCTGCCACTCCCATCTGGCAGAACGGGACCGACGGAGCGTGAGGTCTCGGGGTGGGATGCCTCGAAACCGGACTCTTCCCATCGAAGAGCTCTCCGACTTCTCGGCTCGGGCAGGTTTCCTGACTTTCGGATGAAGCGCCTTCGCCCGCCTTCCCCCCGGCCGCGAGCCGGGAGTGGCTGCCATTCGATGGCTTGAGCTACGGCTCTCCGATTACAGTGGCGTGGGCCGCTGGGGTCTCACACCCCATTCCCTTTTACCCGCCTATCGGGCACCCGAGCCTGTCCACTAACGAGGGGGATTCTAGTCCATCCGGCGGGGCCGCGGCAACTGGGCTATAATCACGACTTTGTCGCAGGAACGGTTCTTCATGAAGAAGCTGGGTGTCGCCGATCTCCAGGTGAGGGGGAAGCGGGTCTTCGTCCGCGTGGACTTCAACGTGCCCCTCGAGAACGGCGCCGTGGGCGACGACACGCGCATCCGGGAAACGCTCCCGACTCTCCGTCTCCTCATCGAGCGAGGGGCGAGGCTCGTAGTCGCCTCCCATCTCGGCCGTCCCAAAGGAAAACCGACGCCTGAGTTCAGCCTGGCTCCCGTGTCGGAGCGGCTCTCCTCGCTCCTCGGACGACCGGTGAAGTTCGCGGGCGAGGTCGCCGGGCCGTCGGTGAACGACGCCGTGGGAAAGCTCGCCGATGGAGAGGTGCTCCTCCTCGAGAACCTCCGCTTCGATCCGGGCGAAGAGGCGAACGACCCGGCGTTCGCCGGAGAACTGGCGGCGCATGCGGATGTGCGGTTGAGTGACGTGAACTCCATGGAGCGTGTCGCCGAGGAAGAGGCGCTGCCGTTCCGGGTGTTCCTGCGCGTCTTTGGCGTCGTGTCAGCGGTCGCCATGCTGCTGGCGACGGCGGGCATCTACGCGCTGGTCTCCTTCACCCTGGCGCGCCGGACGCGCGAAATCGGCATCCGCATGGCGCTCGGCGCCGCGCCGCCGCGCAGCGTCACGGGCATCTTCTCCCGCGCCTTCGCGCAGGTCGGCGCCGGCGTCCTGGTGGGAGCGATTCCGGGGACCGTCATCGTCCTGATGGGCGGCGGCCTG
>DAISKN010000851.1:0-2799 GCA_036820975.1 Acidobacteriota bacterium
CGACTGGCCCTCGGGATGGAGGATCTCCCGCGGGCGATAGGTGGAGATGGTCTCGCCGAGCCGCTCCCAGCGGTCCTCGCCGGAAATCTCCAGGGCCACGAAGTCCCCGGTGGACAGGTCCGCGAGCGACACGCCGAGGCTCGCTTTCGAGGGCGCCACCGCCATGAGGTAGCTCGGCTCCCTGGCTTCGAGGTAGCCGTGATGGAGGTAGGTCGAGGGAGTGACGATGCGAACGACGTCCCGTTTGACGACACCTTTCGCGTGCTTCGCGTCTTCCATCTGGTCGCAGACCGCGACCTTGAATCCCCGGCGGATGAGCCGCCCGATGTAGGCGTCGGCGGCGTGATAGGGGACTCCGCACATCGGGATGGCGGCGCCGCCGGAGTCCTTCTGGCGGGAAGTCAGCGTGATCTCGAGGGCGCGGGCGGCGGTGAGGGCGTCGTCGAAGAACATCTCGTAGAAGTCGCCCATGCGGAAGAAGAGAATCGCGTCCGGCACCTGCCGCTTGATGTCGTGGTACTGCCGCATGGCCGGCGTACCGGTCTTGTCGCTTCCGCGCTCGGTCGTGGTCGACATGCCGTAAAACCGCGCGCATTGTACCGCGCCTTCGGGGGAGGGGTTGCCGGGAGACGCGGGGCCCCAATAAGATGGCGAAATCGATGCGAGTTCTCGCCGTGGACACGACCGGTGCCCATGGAAGCGTCGCGATCGTCGCCGGAGGCGAGCTCGAGGGCATCCTCGGAGCGCGGGAGACGAGCCCGAAGCACGCGGAGAGCCTCCTTCCGACCATCGAGCATTTGCTGCGGGTCCTGTCGCTGGCACTCGAGGAGATCGACGGTTTCGCCGTGGCCGTCGGCCCCGGCTCGTTCACCGGGCTGCGCATCGGCATCGCCGCCGTGGAGGGGCTTTCGTTCGCCACGGGAAAGCCGGCCGTCGGCGTTTCCGCGCTCGAGGCGACCGGGTTCCGCTACCGCCACGTCGAGGGGCTCATCGCTCCTCTCATCGAGGCCTATCGGGGCGAGATCTACGGGGCCGCCTATCGATCTCGCGCCGGCGTGCTTGAACTCGAGGTCGAGCCCGCCTGCACCACGGCCTCGAGGTTTCTCCGGGCCCTTCCGGAGCCGCCGTCGCTCGTCGCCGGAACGGCGCTCCTGCGCCACCGCGGCGAGGTAGCCATCCACGCTCCCGGGTCCTTCCTCGCGGATGCTTCGTTTTTCATCGGCGAGGAGGTCGCGCGCCTCGGCGAGGCGAAGCTCGAGGCGGGGGAAGCCGCGCCCCTCGGCGCGCTCGCGCCCCTTTACATTCGACCCGCGGAGGCGGAGCGTACTCGCCCTCTCGAAGCGAGGGAGGAGTGAGTGCTTCGCGGTATGAGATCGTGCCGATGCGGGCGTTGCATCTGGACGAGGTGATGGCCATCGAGCTCGGAAGCTACGAGAACCCCTGGGCGAGAAGCGCGTTCGAGTCGGAGCTGAGAAGAAATCCCGTGAGCTGGTCGCGGGTCGCGCTCTTCCGGGAGGCGCCCGAGCGGGTGGCCGCGTACTGTGTCGTCTGGATCGTCTTCGAGCACGTCCATATCCAGAACCTCGCGGTTCATCCCGCGCACCGGAGACAGGGTCTCGGGCGTCTGCTCCTTCAACACGCGCTCGAGGAGGGACGAACCCGGGGGGCGTTCGCTGCGCTACTGGAGGTTCGTCGCTCGAACGACGCGGCGCAGAGACTCTATCGCGGCCTCGGATTCGTCGAAACCGGTACGAGACGGGACTACTACTCGCGGCCCCGCGAGGATGCCCTGCTCTTCCGCAAGGAGCTGGGGGACGCCCCCCGCGTATGACCCGGGCCCTCGCTGCGCTCGGCCTCGCGGCGCTCATCGCCGTGGGGTGCCTTCGCCCCGAGCTTCCCGATGTCCTGCGGGAGAACTGGGGCGGCGCGATCCTGGCGCTCTCGGCCTTCGCCTCGGCCGCGCTCTTCCGCCACGTTCGCTCCCGGGAACGAACGGGGGAGGCGGTGCTGTTCGCCGTCTTTCCCCTCGCTCTGGGCGCGCTCTACCTGCAGCCGCAGCGGGTCGCGAGCGACGGCATCTTCTACTTCGCCCCGCTCCGCTCGGTGGTCGTCGACTTCGATCTCGACTTCGAGAACGAGTACCGCATCCTCGGGGCAGAGACCGGTTATTTCCAGCGCACGGCAACGGGAAGGCTCCCCAACAACTACAGCATCGGACCCGCTTTGTTGTGGCTTCCGGCGTACCTCCTCGCGCACGCGATCGGTGTCCTCGGTCTCTATCGGCCCACGGGATTCGGCTATCCCTATTTCACCGCCGTCGCCACGGCGACCGCGTTTGGAGGATTCGCGGGAGTCGTGTTCGTTCTTCGGTTCCTTCGCCGCTACTTCGAGGAAAGCGCGGCGCTTCCCGCGACTCTCCTCGTCTGGCTCGCGACGTTCCACGTCTGGTACATGGTCTTCGAGCCCTCGATGTCCCATGCCTTCGCGATGGCGAGCGTTTCCGGTCTGCTCCTGCTGGCGCAGCGGGGAGCGCGGGGAGCGTGGGGGTATTTCCTGGCGGGAGCGGCGTCGGGGCTCGTCGCGCTCGTGCGCTGGCAGAACGTGGTGTTCGTGCCGGCGGCCATCGCGCTCGCCCTCTGGAAGCGCGAAAGACCGAGTCCCCGGGAACTGGCTCTCGCGGCTCTCGGTTTCGGTCTCGTGGTCTCGCCCCAGATCCTCTACTGGAAGCTCCTCTACGGGAGCTTTCTCCTCGTGCCGCAGGGAGGGGGATACGTCGATCTGGGCTCGCCTCGTATCGAG
>DAISKN010000852.1:0-2790 GCA_036820975.1 Acidobacteriota bacterium
AACGCCGGCTCGGGCTACATGACCAAGGATGGCATCAAGAAGTTCACCGACCCGCTGCCCGGCTTGTGCATCCCACCGGTGTGTCCGGCCTATGCCCCGGGCGTACCGACCGAGCAGCACCCCTCGCCCGGCGGCGGAAGGACCGAGCGTCAGCGTCATCTCCCCGTCCGCGGAGCGCACCGTGAGCCGGCCGCGCGCCGCCTCCCCCTCCTCGAGCAGCCTCTCGTGCTCGAGCGAGGGACCGGGAAGCGCGACAGCCAGCGTGCCCTCACTGCCTCCCCGGCCCGTGGTTCGATCGCGGAACAGCTCCTCGGCATGCTCGAAGCCTCGATCCTCGAGATAGACGCGCTCCGGCATTTCATCCCAGACGCGCTCCGGCGCCCTCGACCAGGGTGCCGAGTCGCGACCCCGCGGGAAGACGAAGACCGAGTAGGCGCCGGCCTGGAGGAAGACCGGCCCGTCGGCTTCGAGAGCGGCCACCCGGGCGCCTCGTTCGTCCTCGAAGGGGTTTCTCGCTCGCAGGTCGAGCACCCGGAATCGAACCCTGTTCTCGTCGACGAGCGGGTAGAGGATCACGGCACCCTGACGCAGGGACAAAAGCATTTCACCGGACAGGAAGAGGTGCGCGTGGCTGTGGCGCCCTATGGACAGCGCATTGATGCCGTCGGGCCTTGCGGCGATCGCCGCCGTCCCCTCGAAACCGGAAGGCCCGATCACCGTCACCGTGACCCCGGGTCCGGAGAGCGCGTCCCGGGCGGAACGGAGGCTTTCATAGTTCTGGACGAAGATCTCGCGAAACGCCGGCCTGGTCCTCTCCGGCCACACCCAATAGTGGGTGCTCGGGTTGTCGGCGTCGTCCCGCGACAGACCGGGTCTCAAACGAACGAGGATGGAATCGCTCATCTCGCCTTCGGGGAGCTCCCGCAAGCTATCACGACACCGACTTCCGTTCGGTGAGCGGTCTCACATCGGGAAACGGGGTGCCGGGCGAGCCCGAATCGTTATGTTTTCTGAGACATCCTTATTGGACAGCGGACGCCCTGGCATCGACCATGAGACGTCGCAGTTCGCCGGAGGTTGTTCCCATGACACGCGTCGTCTCGATGGCTTTCGTCCTCGCCTTGAATCTCGTCCCCGCGGCGCCCGCACAGGAACGGCCGCTTCCGGCCTCCTTCAGCCGGCTTCTTGCCCTGGCGGGCGAGTGGGAAGGAACGTTCGAATGGTCGGGCGCCCGCACCGGAACCGGAAGGATGAACGCCACCTACTACGTCACCGGCAATGGATCCGCGGTGGTGGAGAACCTGCTGACCGATGGCGTCCCGGTGATGACCACCGTCTACCACACCGATGGCGCCGAACTGCGCCTGACGCATTTCTGCGCCGCCCGGAACCAGCCGCGCTTAAAGGCGTCTCGCGTCGATGAGGAACAGGGCATGATGGAGTTCTCTTTCGTCGACGCCACGAATCTCGCAGCGCCGGGCGCACCCCATGTCGAGGGACTCGAGGTACGATTCCTGGGCCCGGACCGGATTCGACTGACGTTCACGTTCGTCGGCGATGGGGCAGAGAGTTACGAACGGATCGACCTCGCGCGAGTACCGTGAACTCGCCCTGAGGAGCGCCTCCGGAACGAGCCGCCTCGCCGGAACGATTCGACTTCTCAAGTATCCTCGGTTATCGTCCCTCGCATCCGTGGAGGTCCGATGAACCGACGGCAGGCACTGAAAACCATCGGCGTCGCGGCCGCGCTGCCGCTCTCCTCGAGCGAGCTCTTCGCTCTCGGTCGGAGAACTCACCTTCACGTTCAGACGCGGGGGAGCGACGACCGTTACATATTCCTCAGCCTCGACGCCGACGAGAGCGAGATCCTTGCGGCCGCGACCGAGGTCATCCTTCCCGAGACCGATACCCCTGGCGCCCGCTCGGCGAAGGTGCCGGAGTTCATCGACGCCGTCCTCACGGGCTGGTTCAGCGACGACGAACGGAAGCGCTTTCTCCGGGGGATTCGCGATCTCGACGAGCGGGCACGATCCGCGGACGGCGCGGGTTTCTCTTCGTGCGCGGACGCGGCACGGGTCCGCCTTCTGCGGGAGCTGGAAGCCGAGGCGCTTCGAGAGCTCGGAAGCGTCGCGCCCACCCGGGTCGCCCGCCGCGCCGCGCAGACGGCTCCGGGGGCGCCGTTCTTCTCCGTCCTGAAATGGCTCACGGTCTTCGGCTACTACACGTCCCCGGCGGGAATGGAACAGGAGCTGGAGTACGTCGAGTTTCCAGGGACCTACGACGGCTGCGCTCCCCTCCGCATCCGGTGACGCATGGCCGGCATCGCACAGAGAAAAATCTACGACGCGGTGGTGGTGGGCTCGGGAATCACCGGGGGCTACGCGGCGATGGAGCTCACGAAGAAGGGGCTCGAGACCCTGGTGCTCGAGGCCGGCCGCCCCATCTCTCCGGAGCGGGACTACGTGGAGCACGTTCCCCCGTGGCAGATGCGGTTTCGCGGGCTCGGCGATCGCGGGGCGCTCGCGCGGGACCAGCCGATCCAGAGGACCTGCTACGCGTGCGACGAGTGGTCGAGCAAGTTCTTCGTGAACGACCGCGAGAATCCCTACACCCACGACCAGGACAAGCCGTTCGCGTGGATCCGGGGCCGGCAGGTCGGCGGACGCTCGATCATGTGGGGCCGTCATACTTACCGCTGGAGCGATCTCGACTTCGAGGCCAATGCGAAAGACGGCCTTTCGGTCGACTGGCCTCTGCGGTACGCCGACGCGGCCCCCTGGTACGACTACG
>DAISKN010000853.1:0-2783 GCA_036820975.1 Acidobacteriota bacterium
TCCCATCGCCATCGAGGTCGAGAGGCGCGATGTCCTCGTGTCTCCCGTCACCTTCGAGAAGCTTCCGAGCGGCGACGGCTACATCAAGATCGCGTCCTTCCGTCCGGGAACCGATACCGACGTCAAGCGCGCCGTCGAGATGCTCAAGGGGCAAGGCGTCCAGAAGCTCGTGGTCGACGTCCGCAACAGTTTCGGGCGTCTCGCGGAAGAGGGCGCCAAAGTGGCGGAGCTCTTCGTCCCCGGTGGAGTCGCCGCGCGCCTCCAGTCGAGGAAAGGCGAGACCTCCGACGTTCGTCTCGCGCCCGATCGGGTCGCGTTCGCGGGGGACATGGTGCTCCTGGTCAACGGCGGAAGCTCCGGCGCGGCGGAGATCGTGGCCAGCGCCTTCCGTACAGCGAAGCGAGGGGAGATCCTCGGGGTTCCCACCTCGGGCCGGAGCGCGGTACAGAGAGCGATCTCGCTCGGAGACGGCACCGCGGTGGTGCTCTCCGTCGCTCAATACTGGACTCCCGACGGGAAGCCCCTTCTCGGGGAAGGCCTCGAGCCCTCGGTCACGGTCGAGCGGACTCTGGAGGACGAAGAGAAGGGCATCGACCCCGTCCTCGACAAGGCGATCGAAGTCCTGGGCGACGTCGCGAAGCTGAAGAAAGCCGCTTAGCTTTTCGGGTCAAAAAAAGAGGGGATGCGGAGGCTTCCGTCTCCGCATCCCCCTTTTGCTTCTTACTGGCCCTGAATCTGGAAAGGAATCTCCTGGGTGATGACCTTCTTCGTCACCTGGTCCGTGACCTTGACCGTCACCTTGTAGTTCCCCGGCTCTTTGAAATTGGGAATGCTCAGGGGGATGTCGAAGATGGTGAGCGCCATCTCCGGCGTCTGCAGCATGAACGGCTCTTCCTTGGTGGCGCCCCGCGCCTCTCCTTCCCTGGAGAACGAGAGATGCACGGTGAGGTTCGGCTTGTCGCCCTCGACTCCGTAGTTGTAGGCGTAGAAGACGCCCGAGAGCTGCTCCTTGGTCGTATAGACCATCTCCCGCTTCGGCGTGAAGTGGTAGCCGCCGAGGAGGAACGCCCGGCCGGGTGAGCCCATGGCTTCGCCGATCTGCTTGCCTTCGGCGAACATCAGGATGGAGGAGAGCTGCAGCTCCGTGGTGCTGAGATCCGGCACCACGAGATCGACGATCTTGGTCCCGGTCGTCGTGCCCGCCTCGTCCATGATCCCAAGGTAGAGCTTGTAGGTTCCCGGTTGGACCTGAAGCGGCAGTTCCCATACCTGCTTTCCTGTGGGGTCCTTCGCGATCTCGGCGCTCTCCTCGAACTGGTGGATGGTGATGCCGTCGCTGTTCGCAACGGATCCGAACACCATGGCTTTGCTCGAGCTGAGGCCTGGGCCCAGAACGAAGTCGAGCGGGACGTAAACCTGCCCTGCCGTCGCGCGGAAGAACGCGGGGCTCACCTCGAAGGGAATGGCCTCGCTCGTCTGCCCCGTCTCCTGAAGGGCCTTGAGGGCGAGCTTGGCGGGACTGTTGGGATCGAACTTCATGTCCGCCTTGCGGAGCCGGCCGTTCTCGTCCCGGGCGTAGTTGACGGAGGGGTTGGCGACGAGGCGCTCCTTGACCCGCTCGAGCTGCTTCGTGAGCTCGTCGCTTACGACCATGCGGTAGCCGAAGCCCGGCTGCTGCCGGAACGGGATGGAGAGCCCGTTCGGGATCCCGAGGTCGGGGTTGGGATCGTAGACCCAGGTCATACTCTGCGCATCGCCCTCTCCGCCGGGCGAGCCGAAGCTGGACTCTCCCGGTTCCTCGCCGCCCGTTCCGGGATCGGCGCCGGGCTGCGGGCCGGACTCGCCGGAGCCTCCGCGCTGCTGCTGGCTCGGTCCGCCGAGAAGGAGAAAGATCTTCCCCATGTCGCTCTCGGAGCCCTTCACCCCGCCGCCGCGGAAGTTCTCGTCTGCGGTCTTCGCCCGCGCCTGGAAGTCCTTCTGAAACTCGTTCTCTGCGGTCGTGGGATTGAAATCCCGCCGCATCCAGAAGAGATCCTTGAACAGCTTGCGGTCGTCCTTGTTGATCTGCTCGAAGGTGGCTTTCTCCTGCGCCGTGATGATGGCGCCGACTTCCTTCTCGACCCAGTTCTTGTCAGCCTTGTTGAGTTTTTCCTGAGCCACGGCGGCGCCGGCGACGAGAAGGCCGGCGGCCAAAGCCACACTCCGCAATTGATTCTGTGACATGTAGATCTCCTATCAGCTCCTTCGCAAAAGGGAAGGATACGTCGCCGGATCCCCAAGTGCAAATCGCCCGCGAGCCTCGTGCTATACTGGCGCGGAGGGGTGCTCATGAAAGCAGCCTTTTCGAATCGGGCTGTTCTCGCGATTCTGAGCGGACTCCTGGCCTCCTGCGCCAGCACCTCGAAGCGGGTTCAGTTCACTCCCGACGAGATCGTCGCCGATCTGGCCACGCGCGTTCCCGAGGACGTGGTGCAGAAAGTCGTCGTGCCTTACGACGTCAACGAAGAGATCCGGGAGCTGGCGCGTAAGTCGGTCGACACGCTGCGCACCGACAGCGAGAAGATCCGGGCCATCGTCAACGCCATCATCGGGCGCACCGGCATGTCCATCTCGTACGACTGGCTCTCGAACAAGACCGCCCAGCAGGTCTTCTATGAAGGCCGGGGGAACTGCCTCGCGTACAGCAACCTCTTTATAGGGATGGCGCGGGAGGTGGGTCTCGACGCCGTCTACGTGGACGTGACGACCATCGAGCGCATCTCGAAAGAGGCCGAGGTCATCGT
>DAISKN010000854.1:0-2781 GCA_036820975.1 Acidobacteriota bacterium
AGCCTCCGTGTAGTCGCCCTTCGCGTGATGGAGACGCGCGATCGCGTTGAGGCTCTCGGCGAGGTCGAGAGAGTCCCCTGCGGAGCGTCGAAGGTCCAGTGCCGTCCGCAGGAGAGGCTCGGCATCCTCGTGGCGTCCTAGGTTCAGGTAGGTGAGCCCGACAGCATTCCGGACCGCCGCCTCGATTTCGGGCTCGTCGTCGAACGACTCCCCGATCCTCGTCGCGGCGTCATCGAGCATCTCGACCACGGTGACGTCGCGGCCGCTCCCTTCGAACGGATCCGCGGAGCCCAGCGTGTCGCGCAGGAACTCGTGGACCGCCGTGGCCTTCGCGGCCTCGCCGAGCGCTTTTCGCTGCGCGTTCCGCGCTTCGATGAGACCCAGAGTCGTCCCCACGATGCCGAGAGAGAGCGCCAGGAGCACCAGCGCCACGGCCGCCACTCCCACCCGGTGCCGGCGGACGAATTTTCCGAAGCGGTAGGCCCGCGAGGGCGGGCTCGCGAGCACGGGCTCGAACCGGAGGTAGCGCCCGATGTCGGCCGCGAGCTCGGACGGAGACGGGTACCGTCGAGCGCGATCTTTTTCGAGCGCCTTGATGGTGATCCAGTCGAGGTCTCCGCGGAGCTGCCGCTCGAGCGTCTGCACCTCGAGGCGCCGATTGGCGGCCGAAACCGTCGACTTCTCGCCGAGGCCGCCGACTCGGGTGCTCGGCAAGGGAGGCTCGTCTTCCCGGAGCCGCCTCTGGATCTCGGCGAACCCGACCCGGGCCACGCCCGCGCCGTCGAAGGGTTGGGCCCCCACGAGAAGCTCGTAGAGAAGAACGCCGAGCGAATAGACGTCGGTCCTGGTGTCGACGTCGAGATTCGTCAGCTCCGCCTGCTCGGGGCTCATGTACTCCGGAGTGCCGACGAGCTGCCCATGCGCCGTCTCGAGCGTGCGCTCGGTGAGGCGACGGGAGGTCGCCTTCGCGACGCCGAAGTCGATGAGCTTGGGCACCGGCTTTCCGTCGACGACGACGACCAGCACGTTCGTGGGCTTGATATCCCGATGGATGATCCCCTTCTGATGGGCGTGCTGGACCCCATCACAGATCTGAAGGAAGAGGTCGAGGCGCGACCGGATGGGGAGACGCTCTCGGTCGCAGTATTCGGTCACCGGAACGCCGGGAACGAGCTCCATCGCGAAATACGGGCGCCCCTCGTCGGTGGCGCCGGCGTCGTAGACGCTCGCGATGTTCGGGTGGTTCATGAGCGCGAGCGCCTGGCGCTCCGACTCGAAGCGGGCGATGACCTCCCGGGTGTCCATTCCCCACTTGATGAGCTTGAGGGCCACCCTCCGCCGAACGGGCGCCTCCTGGAGCGCCTCGTAGACGACCCCCATCCCGCCCTCGCCGATCTCCCGTAGATTCCGGTAGGGACCGACGCGCGAGGGGGTCAGCTTCTCCTCGAACGACTGCACGGCGTCGGGCTCCAGAACGGTCGCTCCGGGAGCCCTGCCGTCCGCCTCGGAGGTGGTGTCCGAGCGATGGGATGCGAGGAGGGCAGCCACCTCCTCGCGGAGATCGCTCTCGGCGATCCCGTCGAGATAGGCCTCCCGTTCCGCGGGGGCCCTCTCGAGAGCGGCCTCGGAGAGCCGCCTGATTCGGTCCCAGCGTTCACCGGTCATGATTTCTACCGCCCGGGAAAACCGGATTCTACCGCTCGGCGCCGATCGGGAGAATTCCTCGAGTTCCGTAAGGACTTCGGCCGGGACCCGCGACTAGGCTGTTTCGCGCAGAGCCTTCTCCTCTTTTCCGTGCTCGCGAGGCTTTCGTTCTTCGCCGGTCCGGTCCCGGCCGTCTGCGGCTCGCGGCCGAGGCGTCCTACGCGCGCCGGAGCTCGTACGGCGCGCCCGATTCGCGCTCGCTCCCTAGGGACTGACCGTCAACTTTCTTCCTCGACCGCCGCCTTCAAGCGATCAAGAGCTTCGTCCCAGCGCTCGGCGATCCGCTCGAGCGAGCGACGCGCCTCCTCGAGGCGCGACCGGTCGAGCTGCCAGAGCCGTTCCCGCCCCTGTCGCACGGATCGCGCGAGACCGGCCTCCGCCAGCACCCGAAGGTGCTTCGCGACCGCCTGGCGGGTGACGTCGGTGCCATCGGTGAGCCGTGCGATCGAAAGCGGGCCGTCGCTTCCCAGGCGGGCGACCAGACGGAGACGCGTCTGGTCGCCCAGAGCCGCGAAGACCGGGGCGTCCGACCGGGCGCTTCTACTTCGCTTCACCCGCATACCGGGCGATGTTCTGCATCTGCGCCTCCCAGCCCCCGGAGTTCATGCGGAACGCCTCGGCGCGCCGTTCGAGCGGGATCCGATCGAACCCGGACTCGATCACCTTCACCCGCGTGCCTTCCGGAACCTCCGAGAGCTCGAACGTCACGAGCGTCGTCGGCTCGCTCGAATAGTCGTGCTTCGGATCGACCGCGTAGGGATGCCACCGGTACGAGAACAGGTGCTCCGGCTCGATACGCTCGACCTGGATTTCGAACGTCAGGTGCTCGTACCCCGGATGCAGGATGCGTCCTCGGGCGGGAGCGCCGGGCGAGAAGGCGTCTTTCATCTCCGCCCGGAACCACGCGCCGAACTCCTTCGCGTCGCTGAGGGCCCGCCAGACTCTCGATCGCGGCGCTCGAACCACGATCTCCTTTTCGATCCGATCCGTGCTGGTCTCGATCATAGCAGCCTCCGGGTTGCATATTAGACCAGGGGCGGACCGATTGCAACCATTTGGTTGCTCTTTTTGCGGCTC
>DAISKN010000855.1:0-2777 GCA_036820975.1 Acidobacteriota bacterium
AACCGGTGGCCTCACGGCTACGCCTACGAGTACAACTCTCTCTGGGATCCGTAGTTTCCGCCGGGCCAGGCGACCTTCGAGATCGCGCGGAAGCCTTTCGGAAGGATCCACATCGCGAACTCGGACGCCGGCGCTTTCGCCTACACCAACGCCGCCATCGATCAGGCGTACCGGGCGGTTTCCGAGATCACGTCGAAGCCGGTGACCGACGCCGGGTAGCTACGGCACGAACACGACACGGGACCCTTCCGGCCACGCGCGCTCGAAGTCGTCGGGGTTGAACGTCAGGAGACGCTCCACTCCGGATTTTCTCGCCGCTCGGGCGATGAGGGCGTCGTAGACGATTCCGCCGGCGAGTCCTCTCTGGGCAAGGTCATGAATCACCGCGGTATAGTCGGCCACGGCGAGCGAGACGATACGCGCGGAGGATTCGATATTGTCGCGAATCAGACGCGAGGCGGTAGCGGGAGCGATTCGGGGACGGACGGGGAGAGTGGTGAGAACGCCAAAGCACTCCGCGAGCGAGTGCGAGGCGACATGGAGCTCGATCTCCCCGCGATGGGCTCGTTGCAGCCATGGGAGGGCCCGGCCGTGCATCGGGTGCACCTCGACGCTCGCCGCCACCAGCACCGAGGTGTCGAAGAGGACTTTCATCGCCGCCGAGACTTGGGTCCGGAGACAGAGCGAAACCTGACCTCGCGTTGTATCCTCACCGCATCGGTGACGTCTCCTTCTCGCTTTCCGACGAAAACCAGGACCCCGCCTCGGTCCTCAACCTGCGATGTTTCTCGAGCTGGCTTCAGCAGAATTCCCTCTTCGACCTCCCCGACCTCCAGTACCGAGCCCGAGGAGAGGCCGAGATCGGTGCGAAGACTCTTGGGGATTACCACTCGCCCAAAGCGATCCAGCGTGACTTCCATATTGCCATTCTATGTTGCCATTTGCCATTGCGCAATGGCGGGACCTTCGGGTGAAGCATGAGACCGGGACGGCCGCTCCACTTCACCCCCAACGAGAGCTTCTGGCTCGAGGCCATCGATCGGACGCGCCTCGAGCCGCCGCTCGAAGGCGACCGAAAGGCTGACGTCGTCTGCCTCGGCGGCGGCTACACGAGCCTGGTTGCCGCTTACCTCCTCAAGAAACGAAACCCCGGTCTGGAGGTCGCGGTCCTCGAAGGAAGCTACGTCGGCTTCGGCGCCTCGGGCCGCAACGGCGGCATGGCGCTGCACGAGCCGCACCTCGGGCGCGCGCGGAAGCGCGGCGTCGAGAGGGTGAGGTTCACCTACGACGAGACCGTCCGGACGATCGACTGGATCGAGGATCTGGCGCGCGAGGAGGGTTTCGATTGCGAGCTCGAGCGCACGGGATACGTCGAGATCGCTCTCTACCGGAAGCACGAGCGCGAGAACGAGGAGAAAGAGCGCGCATGCCGCGACCTGGGTATCGAGCTCGAGCTCTTCGACCGCCAGACGATGCGCTCGGTCATCCGGAGCGAGCGTTTCGGAGGGGCGCTCCACTTCCCCAAGGCGGCCATCCTCCATCCGGGAAAGTACGTTTCGGGGCTGAAGAAGGCGGCGCTCGCGAAGGGAGTTCGGCTCTTCGAGGGGAGCCCGGTCGAGAACGTCGTCGACGACGGCCGCGGGTACGAGATCGAGGCCGCTCGCGGGCGCATCCGGGCCGAGACTCTCGTCGTCGGGCTCAACGCCTACCTCCCCGCGGCCCGGCTCGG
Source organism: Acidobacteriota bacterium (assembly GCA_036820975.1). Taxonomy (GTDB): domain Bacteria; phylum Acidobacteriota; class Vicinamibacteria; order Marinacidobacterales; family SMYC01; genus DAISKN01. Next base: position 1,730 of record DAISKN010000855.1, read on the forward strand.
AATCGTGCGCGACCGCGCGGTTTCTTTGTTCTCCTTCATTCTCCTGACCGAGCCTCTGAGCGAAGCCCGGTGGAAGGAGATCGGCTGGTCCGGCCGTCAGGGATACACCGACAAGAGACGCGTCCACAACTACGTCCGCCTCACGGGTAAGCGGATCCTCTTCGGCGGCCGCGTCCGCTACCACTTCGGCCTGGAATCGCCGAGCGGGATCGAGCAGCTGTTCGCCGAGCTGAAGGTGGAGCTCTTGAAGACCTTCCCCTCCCTGCGAGATGTCTCCATCACCCACCGGTGGTGCGGCCCGGTGGCGATTACCTGGAGGCGCACTCCCGAGATCGGACGCGCGGGACGAAACCGCCGGGCTTTCTACGCGCTCGGCTATTCGGGGATGGGTGTCTCGCTGGCGACCCTCTCGGGCCGCGTCCTCGCGGATCTGGTCGAGGGCCGCGAAGCTCCGTGGGAGAATCTCCTCTACCTTCACGACCCCGTGGCTCCGCTCCCCCCCGAGCCCTTCCGCTTTCTGGGCTTCCAGGGAGGCTACCTGGGGATGCGGTTCATGGATTTCCTCGACCGCTTCTCTTAGACTCCGCTCGTGAAACGCGGGGACAGAGAGCTCGGCATGGACCGCGCGATCACCCGCCGGGATTTCCTCCAGGGGATGGCGTTCGCGGTGGGAGCACCGCGACTCCAGCTCGGCGAGCTCGGGAGCGGTGGCCTTTCGGGTCAGACGCCTCGGGCGATGACGCTCGGACACCGGGTGCGAGATGGAGAGCTGCCGGCGGAGGTCGCCGACACCGGGGAAACGTACGACCTGGTTGTCGTGGGGGCCGGGATCGGCGGTCTCGCGTCGGCCTACCTTTATTATCAGGACGCTCCCGGGGAGCCCTCGATCCTCCTTCTCGACAACCACGACGAGCTCGGGGGGCACGCCCGGAGGAACGTCATGGAGTACCGGGGCCAGAGGCTCATCGCCCCCGGCGGCACCTTCGCCCTCGAGGACGTCGAGGACTCCCCGGAGGAGGCTCTCGAGGTTTTCCGGCGCATCGGCCTC
>DAISKN010000856.1:0-2775 GCA_036820975.1 Acidobacteriota bacterium
TGAACTACGCCCTGGTGCCGGTCATCGGCGCCTACCGCTGGAACTCGGAGCGCCGGCTGGCGCTCGTCGTCGAGATGACCCAGAAGGAGGCATTCGCTCCGGCGCGGCGTCTGGTGACGACCATCCTCGGGATCGGCCTGGTTTCCGCGCTGGTTCTCGCCGGTGGCGTGTTCCTGATCGCGCTCCAGATCGCAAGACCGGTCCTCGCCATAACCAAGGCGGCCTCCGCGGTCTCGCAGGGTAACTTCGACACCGTGGCTCCGGTCATGACCGACGACGAGGTGGGGGTACTGGCCAGAGCTTTCAACGAGATGACGGAGAGGCTCCGCCGGCTCTACTTCGACCTCAACCAGCAGGTGGATGCGACGACGCGCGCGATGGTGGATCTCGAGAAGAGCCGGAAGCTCCTCCAGTCGATCATCGACAACTCCACGACCCTCATCGCCGTCACCGATCGCGACGGAAAGTTCCTGCTTCTCAACCGGAGCTTCGAGCGCGTGCTGGGAGTCCCTCAGGCGGATGCGCTGGGAAAGACGCCGCGCGACTTCCTGCCCCCGAACGTCGCCGCCGCCTATCTCGATGCCGCGGGCACGGCGCTCTCCGAGACCAGGGTGGCGGAGCGCGAGCTCGACGTGGGCTACGGAGACGAGCGGAGGAGCTTGCTTCTGGTCTGCTTCCCGCTGCGCGCGGACGAGGCCGAGCCCTACGGGGTGGGAGCGGTCGCGACCGATCTCACCGAGATCCGCCGGGCTCAGGACGCGCGGGAGCGTCTCGAGGCGCAGGTGCAGCACGCGCAGAAGCTCGAGAGCCTGGGACTCATGGCCGGCGGCATCGCTCACGACTTCAACAACATTCTCACCGGGGTCATCGGAAACGCCGATCTGGCGCTTCAATCCGTGCCCGCGACTTCTTCCGCGCACGGCCACCTGGAGAGGGTGATGGCGGCGACGAAGCGCGCCGCCGAGCTCACGGGCCAGATGCTCGCCTACGCGGGCAAGTCGAGCCTGAGGCAGGAGACGTTCGACCTCAACGGTCTTCTCGACGAGATGACCGAGCTGGTCAAGGCGTCGGTGCCGAAGAAGATCGCCTTTCGCGCCGAGCTCCTGGCCCGGCCGGCGTGGATCCGGGGGAACCGCGCCCAGATCGGTCAGCTGGTGATGAACCTCATCACCAACGCCGCCGAGGCCGTGGGCGACGGTCCCGGCTCGGTTCTAGTCGCAACGAGAAACCGGGAGGACGGAGGGCGGGACTGGGTCGCGCTCGAGGTGAAGGACACCGGGCGGGGAATGGACTCGATGACCATCGCCCGCATCTTCGACCCCTTCTTCTCCACCAAGGGACCCGGGCGGGGCCTCGGTCTCGCCGCGGTCCAGGGAATCGTGAGGAGCGCCGCGGGCGAGCTATCCGTCGAAAGCGCGCCGGGGAAGGGGTCGAGGTTCGAAGTCGTTTTCCCGTCGGCGCGGGAGTCGAAGGGGGCGAGCGCGCCCGTCGCCGCCACCGAGGATCCATTCTCCGGGACGGGAACGCTTCTGGTCGTGGACGACGAGCCCCTGGTGCGGAACGTCGCTAGAGTGCTTCTCGAGTCCGTCGGCTTCGACGTCGTCGAAGCCGCGAACGGGGTCGAGGCGGTCGCTATCTATCGCGCGCGAGCGGCCGAGATCCGGGCGGTGCTCCTCGACGTGACCATGCCCGGTCTCGGAGGGGTGGAAGCTCTCAAGATGATCCGCGAGGTCGACCCCGGGGCTCGCGTCATCCTTTCGAGCGGATACGACGAGCGCGACACCATCGCCCATGTGAATCGCGACCAGGGCGTCGAGTTCCTTCAGAAGCCGTACCGCGCGCGCACGCTGCTGACGAAGCTGCGGACCGTCCTGGAACGCTACGAGCGAGCGCCCATCATTCGTTCTCCCTGAGCCCCTGGAGCTCGGAGAGGACGAGCTCGTTGAAGGCCTCGGGTTTCTCCAGGTGGACCAGGTGAGAGGCGCCGGCCAGGACCACCCGGCGAGCCCGCGGCATCTCGCGCTCGAGGAGGGAAGCGACCTCCAGGGTATAGGGGTGGTCTCGCTCTCCCACGACCACGAGCGTCGGCATGGACATGTCCTTCAGCCGATCGCGGACCGGCGGCACCAGCGGCTCGGCCCAACCCGGCACGATCTTCCAGTAGCCTTCGTTGTCGAGCGCGTTGTCCCGAAGGAGGCTTCGCAGCCGCGGGTCTCTGGGCATGCGCTCGTCGAGCTCGAGCCAGACGTCGATTCCGCGGGGGAAGCTCTCCTTCATGGCCTGGCCGATGGGCGCGAACCCGCGGAAGAGCTCCGCGGGCATGGGAAAACCGTTCTGCGGACCGCCCGCGCCCACGAGGACCAGTGAGGCCACGCGCTCGGGGTGGGCGGCGGCGAAGTCGAGGGCGAGGGAGCCTCCGAACGACGATCCGATGACATGCGCCCGGGAAATCTTCGCGAAGTCGAGAAGGGCTCGAAGATCCCGGATATGGGAAAACGGTCCGTCCGGCTTCGAGGAGCCTCGAAATCCGCGGGGGTCGTATCGGAGGACGCGGTGTCTCTCGACGAACGCCGTCCACTGCGGATCCCATATGCGGCAATCGAGGGCGCCGGGGTTGACGAATACGACGGGCGACCCCTCTCCCTCGAGCTCGTAGTAGATCCGCGCGCCTTCAATCTCTGCGGTTCCCTGGATCATCGCTTGCTCCTTCGGATGCCTAGATAGGCGGAGAAGGCCCGGGTGAGCTCTTCCGCAAGAGCCTCGTCGTCCGGGGCC
>DAISKN010000857.1:0-2773 GCA_036820975.1 Acidobacteriota bacterium
CCGCATGGCGCTCGGCGCGGACCGGAGGTCGGTCCTGCGTCTGGTGATGGAGCAGGGGGCGGTCCTGGTTGCGATCGGGGCCCTCTTCGGCGTCCTGGGAAGCCTCGCGGCGGCGCGGCTTCTCGAGGCGTTCCTCTTCGACGTGAGCGCGTCCGACCCGCTCACGTGGATCCTGGCGGTTCTGTTCCTCGCCGCGGTGACCGTCGCCGCCGCGCTCATCCCGGCGACGCGGGCGGCCTCGATCGATCCCGCGGAAGCCCTGCGAGCCGAGTAGCGGCTACTCGTCCGTTTTCTTGGCTTTCTTCGCGGCTTTCTTCTTGGCCGGGGCTGCCTTCTTCGCCTTGGCTTTCGGGGCTTCGGCCTCGGTCTCCTCCGCCTTCGCCTTGGCTTCCTTCTCCGGCTTCTTCCTGGCTTCCTTATCGGGCTTGTCAGCCTTACCCGGGGCGCCGGCGGCGGCGCCCTCGAACTTGTAGTCCACGAACTGGATGAAGGCCATCGAAGCGCCGTCGCCCTGGCGGTGAGCGAGCTTCAGGATCCGGGTGTAGCCGCCCGGCCGCTCGGAGAAGCGCGGGGAGACGTCGCCGAAGAGCTTCGTCACCACGTCCCTCCGCGGGAGGATCGAGAGCGCGCGCCTCCGCGCGTGGAGCGAATCGACCTTTCCCAGCGTCACCAGCTTCTCCACGAACGGCCGGAGCTCTTTCGCCTTGGCTTCCGTGGTGCGGATCCGCCCATGGGAGATGAGCGAGGCAGCCAGATTCCGCAGGAGCGAGATCCGGTGCTCGGTCGTCCGCCCCAGCTTGCGATGAGCGGATCGGTGTCTCATTGCTCGACTCTCATCCCCAGCGAAAGACCCATGTTGCCGAGGATCTCCTTGATCTCGTTCAGGGACTTCCGGCCGAAGTTCTTGGTCTTGAGCATCTCCGCTTCCGTCTTCTGAATGAGCTCACCGATGGTCTTGATGTCGGCGTTCTTCAGACAGTTGTAGGAGCGAACGGAGAGCTCGAGCTCGTCGACGCTGCGGTTCAGGTGCTCCGCGAGAGCGTCGCGCTGGATCTCGACGCCGCCCTCGTCCAGGGCGCCCTCGTCCTCCACGTTCACGAAGATCGTTAGGTGGTCCTTGAGGAGCTTCGCCGCCGTTCCCACCGCGTCCTGGGGAGTGACGCAGCCGTTGGTCCAGACGTCGATGGTGAGCTTGTCGTAGTCGGTCGCCTGCCCGACGCGCGCGGCCTCCACGACGTAGTTGACCTTCTTGATGGGCGAGTGGACCGAGTCGAGCGGGATGTAGCCGATGGTGAGGTCCTCGTCGAAGTTCTTGTCCGCCGAGACGTAGCCCCGCGCCTCCTTGAGCCGCATCTCGATGTCGAGCTTGCCCGAGCTCGAGAGGGTGGCGATGTGCACGTCCTTGTCGAGAATCTCGACGTCGGCCGGAAGCTCGATGTCGCCGGATTTCACGGCGCCCTCGCGCTCCGCGTGGAGCATGACCGTCTGGGGACCTCCGGAGTGGATCTTGAAGGGGATCCGCTTCAGGTTGAGGATGATCTCCGTCGTGTCCTCGAGCGCCCCGGCGATCGGGGAGAACTCGTGGAGCACTCCTTCGATCTTGACCGCGGTGATCGCCGCGCCCTCGATCGACGAAAGGAGCACCCGACGGAGCGAGTTTCCGATGGTGGTTCCGAAACCCCGCTCGAAGGGCTGGGCGTGAAACCTTCCGTAGTGGCTGGTCAGGGTCGATCGCTCGACCTCGAGCCGCTTTGGCTTCTGAAATCCTGTCCACAGCATGTTTGCGAAAAACCTCCTGAAACTTACTTCGAATAAAGCTCGACGATGAGCTGCTCTTGAAACTGGAGCTCGAGATCGTCGCGCGCCGGGAGCGAGACCACGCGGCCCGAGGTTCCCTCGGGCGCGAGCTCGAGCCACTTGGGAATGCCCCGGCTCTTCGCGACCTCGCTCGAATGCTGGAATTTTTCGTTCTCCGCGTACTTCGGGCTGATGGTGATCACCTCGCCCTCGCGAACCGAGTACGAGGGGATGTTGACGCGGTGGTCGCCGACCCGGACGTGCCCGTGCCGCACCAGGAGCCGCGCCGAGGCCCGCGAGGTCGCGAACCCCAGACGGTAAACGGCGTTGTCGAGCCGTCTCTCCAGGGACTGGAGGAGAATCTCACCGGTGATTCCCCGAGTGCGCTCCGCGCGCTCGAAGTAGAGCCGGAACTGCTTCTCCAGAAGACCGTAGGTCCTCTTCACTTTCTGCTTTTCCCGGAGCTGAAGACCGTAACCCTGGATGCGAGCCCTGCGGGTCTTCCCGTGCGCGCCGGGAGCGAAGTTCCTCTTCTCGATGGCGCACTTGGGCCCGAAGCAACGCTCTCCCTTGAGGAAGAGCTTCATCCCTTCGCGCCGGCACAGCCGGCAAACTGGACCTCGATATCTTGCCAATGTTCCTCTCCTAGACTCGACGCCGTTTCGGCGGCCGGCAGCCGTTGTGCGGAATCGGGGTGACGTCTCTTATGGACTTCACTTGAATCCCCGCCGCCTGAAGCGCGCGGATGGCGGACTCCCGGCCGGAGCCCGGGCCTTTCACCCGAACGTCGAGGCTCTTGCAGCCGAGAGCCCTCGCGGCCTGAGCGGCCATCGTCGCGGCCTGCTGGGCGGCGAACGGCGTTCCCTTGCGGGAGCCCTTGAACCCCTGGCCCCCTGCGCTCGCCCAGCTCACGACGTTGCCTTCCTGGTCGGTTATGGTGACGGTCGTGTTGTTGAACGTCGCCTGCACGTGGGCC
>DAISKN010000858.1:0-2765 GCA_036820975.1 Acidobacteriota bacterium
ATCGGCGGCATCGTGCATTGCGTCGCCTACGGCCCCGGGATCCTGGAGCTGGCCCATCAGATCGACGAGTACTGCGACGTCGACGACCTCGTCCGGTCGACGGAGGTCCTCGCTCTGACGCTGCTCGATCTCCTCGGGCCGAGCTGATTTGCGCTAATCTGGACTTGAGTTCCAGCGCGCCAAAAAAACCAGGAGTATCGATGAGCGAGACGGAAAAGAGTCCCCGGATCCTGCCGCTCGTCTTGACGATCGCGTTTCTTCTCGTCGCCGCCGGCCTCGGGTATCTGGGGATGAAAGTCCTCGATCGTCTGGATTCGATCGAGACCCAAGTGACCGCGCTCGGGGAAGAGGCCTCGCGGGCGGCCTCGGCCTCGAACGAAGCGCTCGAGCAGGCTCGACGCGCCGAAGATTCGGCCCGCGCCGCGGCCGAGGGCCGGGAGATAGCGGAAAAGGACAGCCTTCGCGCCCAGGAGACCGCCGCTACCGCGCAGGAAGAGGCGGCGAACGCGCAAGAGCGAGCGGAGAGCGCTCGTGAGGAAGCCGATGCCGCCAAGGCGGAAGCGGAACGGATCCGTCGAGAGGCGGAGGAGGAGCTCACACGTCTCGAGGAAGCGCTCAGCAAAGTCGTCGAGACGCGGAGGACGGCGCTCGGCCTGGTGTTGAACCTGGGCGAGGACTCCATCAAGTTCGACTTCGACAGGGCCGAGCTCAAGCCCAAGGAGCGGGAGCTCCTCAGCCGGATCGCCGGGATCCTCCTCACGTCGGCGGACTACACCGTGAGCGTGAACGGTCATACCGACGACGTGGGCACCGCGGAATACAACCAGAAGCTCTCGGAGCGCCGCGCCGAAGCGGTCCACCAGTATCTTCTCGAGGCGGGCGTTCCCGGCGAGATCATGACGGTCACCGGCTGGGGGAAAACGAAACCTCGGGTCGAGGGCACCTCCGACGCGGCGCGAGCGAAGAATCGCCGGGTGGAGCTCGGAATCGTGAACAGCCGGGTGAACTACCGGCCGACGGCCTTCGACAACCGGTAGAGATCGGCGAGGAGGTCGGCCATGCGCGGGTAGCGCGCTTCGGGGGCTTTTCGCATCGCCCTCTGGATGATGGCCTCGAGCTCCGGAGGTATCTTCGGGTTGACCGCTCGGGGCGCTTTGGGCTCTTCCTGGATATGCTTCATCGCGATTGCGATGGGCGACTCACCGCGGAAGGGCAGGGTCCCGGTGAACATCTCGTAGAGCACCACTCCGAAGGAGTAGACGTCGCTCCGGTGGTCCAGATCCGACTTTCCCATCGCCTGCTCGGGCGACATGTAGTCCGGAGTGCCCATGATGATGCCCGTCTGGGTCATCCCCGACCCCTCCGACTTCGTCGTGTCGCGCACGATGCCGAAGTCCATGATCTTCACGTCGCTCTGCGGCGTGAGCATGATGTTGTGGGGCTTCACGTCCCGGTGGACGACTCCCATGTCGTGGGCGGCGACGAGACCCGCCGCGGCCTGTTTCGCGATCTGGAGCCCGACTCCCAGCGGAAGAGCGCCTTTCGATCGGAAGAGCTGCTTCAAGGTCATTCCCTGGATGAACTCCATGCTGATGAACTTGATGCCGTCCGCGTCTCCGAAATCGTAGGTCCGGACCACGTTTCGATGGGCGATGCGCCGCGCGACCCGGATCTCCGTCTTGAACCGCTCCAGGATCTGGGGGTCCATGCTGGCGATCTCCGGCCTGAGGATCTTCAAAGCCACGGGCTCGTCGAGGTCGCGGTCATGGGCCTGGAATACCATCCCCATGCCTCCGCTTCCGAGGACCCGGCGGATTTCGTACCGCCGCCCGAGGACGGTGCCGGGCTCGAGCGAGGAGAGAGTGACAGCGGCTTTTTCCCTCACCCCTTCGACCAACGTCGCGCTGGTTCCGGTCGCTCCCGACGCCGTTCGCGCCGATGCGATTTGCTGCTGGCGAATGGTTCCCGTCGAAAGGCTGTAGACCGGCACCGCCTCTTCGATGCCCTGGAGCTTCAAGGGCGGAAGCGCTTCGGCGGAGGCGCGATCCTGGACCTTCGCGTAAGCCTCCTGGGAGAGGAGCACGTCGCCGGGAAGCGCCTCGTCGGCGAGCCTCCCCGCGACGTGCACCGCGCGGCCGAGGAGGCTGTAGTCGAGGCGGTTCGAGCTTCCCACGGCGCCGAAAACCGCTTCTCCGCTGGAAACGCCGATGCCGGGAACGAGGGCCTCCTTGTCGCCGTCGGAGTCGAGCAGGTGCTGGATGGAGATAGCGCAGCGGATCGCCGGCCACGCCTTGTCCTCCCCCTTGAAGATCGCCATCATGCGGTCTCCGACGAACTTGTCCACCTGGCCGCCGTAGCGCTCCACCAGCTCCGCCTGGCGGCTCAGGGAGTGGTTCACCCGGCGGAGGACATCCTTCGGATCCTCGCTTCCCTGCTTGAAGGAGGCGTGGGACTTGAGATCCGAGAACAGGACCGTGACCGGACGCCTTTCGCCGGTGCCGACTCCGGGATCGGTCTTCTGGATCATCTCCGCCGCGGACTTGGAGAGGAACTTCTCCATGACCTGCTTTTCCCGGAGCTCGCCAAGCAGGGATCGAAACGCCGATGCCAGAGCCCCGATCTCGCCTCCGGCGGGGACGTCCACGTCGCTCGAGTAGTCTCCCTCGCGGATCCGGTCGGTGACGGTGACGAGGTTCCGAAGGGGACGGGCGATGCCGCTCGCGAGGAAGTGGCTCGCCCCCACGGCGACGGCGATTCCGAGAAGC
>DAISKN010000859.1:0-2754 GCA_036820975.1 Acidobacteriota bacterium
TTGCCGCCCACGGGCGCGCTTGGCCTCGCCAGGCGACGAAGTTGCCCGTGGTGACCGAGAAGAAAGGAACGGTCTCGTGCCGATCCCACAGGCGCACCAGGCGATCGGGCGAAGCGTACGGGAGCGGCTTCAGCAGGACGGCGTGGACGATGCTGTAGACGGAAGTGACGGCGCCGATCCCGAGCGTCAGGGTCGCGACGATCGCGAGCGAGAACGTCCGCTGAGACCGGAGGGAGCGGACGGCGTAGAACAGGTCGTTGCCCAGGGTGGGCGCTTTCATGCGAGATTTCTCCTCCTCGGTCCGCCGTCTCAGGCTGCGCGCCCAGGAGCGCGGCAGGCTGAGGGCGAGATCGCGCGCAATCGCGGCGACGAGTCGCGTGCGCCCCATCGCCCGCTCCTCCCGGTACAGGTCCAGCATCTCCCGGGAGAAGCGCCTGCGGAACCGCGGAGGATAGAGGTAGAGGAGGAGCGCGTAGAGGCGCTCGCCTTTCTCGGGCCGCCGTTGGTCCGTCATGCTTCGGAACCTTCCAGGCGCTCGCGAGCGACGCGGACCACGTCTCCCAGACGCTCCACTTCCGCCTCCAGCAACCGACGCCCTTTCGTCGTGAGCCCGTAGTACCGCCTCTGCGCGTGCTCGCTCTCGCTTCGCTTCGACGGCGCTTCCCGGATGAGACGTCGGTCCAGGAGGCGGGCGATGGTCTCGTAGAGCGTTCCCGGGCCGAGCCGCAACGCGCCCGCGCTCCGCGCGGCGACCTCCTGCTGGATTGCGTAGCCATGGCGCTCTCCTCCCGCGAGAGCTACCAGGACGTGGAGCTCGTGAGGCCGGAGGGGACGGTAGGAGCCTTTCAGCGATGGCATCGGAGCGCAGTCTAACATATCGGAATCCGATATGTCAGGGCCGCGCCGTCCGGCCGCTTACTCCTCGGCGACCAGGAACAGCCCGATATCCTCGGCGGCGTTCCCGCGGTGAGCGACGATCCGCTCCACCACGACGCCGGTGTCGTGGAAAAGGACGTTCCCATAGGTGTCGTACGCAGGCAGGAGCGTCTTGTAGCGGGTATCCAGACGGACGCGAGACCCCTCGGCCCGGCGATGGCGGACGGCGTTGCGCCCCGGCTTCAACGCGACCGCGCTCTGGTTGAGAGTCAGGGTTTGCCCGTAGCGATTCGCCCAGAGGGAGGAACCGAAATCGAAGAACGAAAAGACGTGGATGTCGATGGATTCGATCCCCTCGTCCCGGAGCTCCAACTGAAGACCCTCCGCCGGGAGGCCCGAAACGAGATCGTCGCCGCGAAAGAAACTGAGATCGTCTCCGCGTATGAAGGTGAGCTCGTCCCTGAGGTCCGACACGACGACGGAACCCTCACAGCTCTCCGCCGCGATCTCGAGCCTTCCGCGACGAGAAAACGGCATGTCCAGGAAGGAAAGATACTCGTCGTAGCTTCCGCAATCGGGAGCGACTCCCGGGGGAAGACGAAAGGCGGCGCCGTCCCCGATGGCGCGGGCGGGAAAGCTGACCTGGCCCCGGTCGTTCCTCAGAACGTGGCGCCAGTTGCCCTGCAGGAAATCGGCAACCCCGCCGTCGCCGGAAACCGCCGCGTCCGCGCGGGGAGCGAGGACACGGCGACCCTCGAACCGCGGTCGGCTCTCCCGATTCGTCTTGCGATCCAGGACCGCGGCGAACCCCTCGATCTCCGGAAGGTATCTCTCGCGGAGGTACGAGCTCAGAATCGAGAACAGATAGGGAGACGGCGCGGGCGAGAAGCGGGAGTACAGCGTGAATCTTCCCGAGGGAAGCTCCTCCGCGAAAGTGACGATACCCAGCTCCCGGGACCACCGCTCCACGAACTTCGATTCCCGGCTGCGCACGATCAGATGCCGGGGCGACTCCTCCCAGCGCCTCCCGAGATCGAAGGCGAGCGGATGGTACTTCGAGAACTCGAAGATGCGGTTCGGATCCTCCGGAGAGGGCGCAGCGGTAATCACCATCGCTTCGTCCACGAACGGCGCGAAGCGAATCGTATTGAAGTAGTCGCCCATCGTGACTTCGGGTCGCTTGCTCACGAGCCAAGCGACGTCCTTGCGATTCTCCTCGTGAGGGGGCCTCAGGGCCGATCCTTCCTCGGCACCCCGCCATACCGCGAACAGCAGCCACCCCAGGGCGAATACGCACCTCGCCCACCGCCCGCCGATGGGCTCGAGTCGACACGACAGAAGCGCGAGGAGGAGCAGGACGAAGAAGGAGAGGAGACGGTAGTGGGCGATCCAACGGGTGTCCGCGGCGTAGCCGGAGAGGATCGTGAGGAGAAGAACAAAGAAGAAGATCGACGGAAGATACAGAGAACGGAGCGAGCGACACTTCCACGCCTCCTTTGAAAAGACCAGGCAGGCGATGAGCACCAGCGCTACCAGAGGCATCGCCACGGCCGGGTTCGTGTCGATTTCCGCGACTACGGCGCCGAACACTTTCGCCAGGTTTTGCACGCTCGTGACGTCGGCGAATCCCGCGGGTCGGGAGGACAGGAAGAGATTCCTGGTATTGAACCAGCCGCTGTTGACCTCGGACATCAGATGAGGGAGGGCGCCGAGGAAAAAGCCCGGAAGGAAGAACGTCGACGATCGGAAGAACTCGAGACGGCGCCGCCGGAGCAGAGCGGCCGCGACCCAGGTCAGGACCATGGCGAGCGTCGTGAGCGCCGGCTGGTAGACCCAGAAGAGCAGAACCCCCCCGGGGATCTGTTGGAACCCGATGAA
>DAISKN010000860.1:0-2749 GCA_036820975.1 Acidobacteriota bacterium
TGCGGCTCTCCCGCGGCCCGCACCAGGGAGAAGAACTCGCCGCGCCGGATCGCTTCCTCGGGCGCCTCGCGGTAGCGGGGATCGACGGCGAGCCCCACGTATCCCATCGCCGTTCGATAGGAGGGAACCCCGATCGTCCTCTCCTCGGTCAGCGGGAATCCCCCGTGCGCGTTCGCGGCGTAGAACCCATGGACGGGGCCTCGCGACAGAAGCTCGTCCCACCTCGCGAGCGCTTCCGTCGGAGCCTCGAAGCCGCTGATGTAGTAGTTGCGGTTGAAGACCGAGAAGAGCGCCCAGGAGAGTTTCCGCGGAAGCGAGCTCCGCCGGAAGTACGACGTGACGTTCACGATCTCGATTCCGTCGGGAGCGAGGTCCGGCTCCCAGTAGCCCCACTGGTGCACCGGATCTTCGGGGTAGGTGACGATGCTCATGCCGCCCCAGGCGGCGACGTCGCTCACCGCGTCGGGTGGAAACGGCGGAAGGGTGTAGAGCGGAAGGGCGGGGACGTCGGAGACGATGAGGTGGCCCTCCGGGATCCCCACTTCCGAGCCTCCGATGAAGCGCACGCCGTCGATGGTTCGCTTCATCACCGCCGCCTCGGGATGCGGCGCCCCATGGTCGCTCAACATCACGAACCCTACCCGCGCCTCTTTCGCCTCCCCCGCTATGTCCTCGAGGGACAGGAGACCGTCGGAAAGCGTCGAATGGACGTGGAATGCCCCGAAAACGTAGGAATCCGACGTCTCCGGCGTGTATCGCAGAAGCAGGATCCCCCGGGCAAGAAGGGCCGCGAGTCCGAGCGCCAGAGCAGCGAGTACCACGCGCCGGGCGTAAAACATTTCGACGCCATCTTACCCAAAAGGCTCTCCAGGCACCCCTGCAAACGACTGACTTGACAATGGCAACCGACTCACTGTAAAAGAGTCTGACACTAGGCACCCCAACCCGACCCCGCATTCGGGGTTGAGCCTGGAAGAGCGCAGTGGTTCCCCGACCCCCTCAGGCGCTGCAGGTATAAAGGCAATAAAATCTAGTATTTGCCGTTGAGTCAGGACTGAGGACTGCATGGATAAACCGAAGCTCTTGATCGTGGATGATGTCGAGGACATCCGCACCCAGATGAAGTGGGCCCTGGCCGAGGAGTACGACGTCTTCGAAGCCGAGGATTTCAGGTCGGCGATGGAGCTCTTCGAGACGAACCGCATGCCCCTGGTCACTCTGGACCTGGGGCTCACCTCCGACCCCAACGGAGTGGAGGAAGGATTCCGCCTGCTGGACGAGATCCTGAGATTTCAAAAGGAAACCAAGGTCATCGTCATCACCGGACAAGAGCAGCGCGAGCACGCGCTCCGGGCGATCTCCATGGGCGCCTACGATTTTTTCAACAAACCGATCCAGCTCGACGAGCTGAACGTCGTGCTCCGGCGGGCGCGCCACGTGCACGATCTCGAGCGCGAGAACCGGGATCTCCAGAGGAGCGCCGGCTCCGACTCCTTCGAGGGGATCGTCGGATTCTGTCCGGCGATCCAGGACGTCTTCCGCGCCGTCCGCCGGGTCGCGGGATCCGACGCTCAGGTCCTCATCTCAGGCGAGAGCGGCACCGGGAAGGAGCTCGTGGCGAGGGCCATCCATCGCCTGAGCGAGCGCGCTCTGGGCCCGTTCGTCCCCATCAACTGCGGCGCCATCCCGGAGAACCTCCTCGAAAGCGAGCTCTTCGGACACGAAAAGGGCGCCTTCACCGGCGCTCATATGAGACGCGCCGGCCGCATCGAATCCGCCCACCGCGGAACTCTCTTCCTCGACGAGGTAGGCGAGCTTCCCGTTGCCCTTCAGGTGAAGCTCTTGAGGTTTCTCCAGGAGCACAAGATCGAGCGCGTGGGAGGCCGCCAGGAGATCACGGTCGACGCGCGGGTCATCGCCGCGACCAACGCCGACCTGGATCGCCAGATGAAAGAGGAGAAGTTCCGCGAGGACCTCTACTACCGGCTCGCGGTGGTGCGGCTCGCGCTCCCGCCCCTCCGCGAGCGGGGGGAGGACATCACGGTGCTCGCGAAGATCTTCCTGGAGCGATTCGCCGCCGAGAACAAGAAGAGCATCACCGCCTTCACCGCCGAGGCTCTCGAAGCCCTCCAGTCGTACGACTGGCCCGGAAACGTCCGGGAGCTCGAGAACCGGGTGAAGCGCGCGATCATCATGGCGGAAGGTAAGAAACTCACGTCCGCCGACCTCGAGCTCGGCTCGGGCTCGCCGGACCGCTACCGCAGCGTGACCTTGAAGGAAGCCCGCGAGGAGCTCGAGCGCGACCTCATCCGAAGGACGCTTCGCAAGCACAATGGAAACATGACCCGGACCGCCTCCGAGCTCCAGGTCAGCCGGCCGACACTCTACGAGCTCATGGAGAAGCTCGGGATTCGGAAGCCCGACCGGGCCACGGCCTGATTTCCCGGCAATGGTGAACTGGGAAATCCTCCCAGCCTACGCGGCAGCCGCGGCAGCCCTGTTTCTCGCGGTCTTCGTCTTCTGGAGAGAGCGCCGTCACCTTGCCTATGGCGCCTTCGCCCTCGGCATGGTCGCGCTCGCGGTGCGCGAGCTCCTGGGGGCCCGGGCTCTCGAAGCGGGATTCGAGTCCCAGGTCCTTCGCTGGCACCGTTATCGGTTCGCGTCCGAAGCGGCCCTCCCCGGCCTGTGGCTGCTCTTCGCCGTGACTTTCGCGCGCGCGAACCCCCGCCGCTTTCTCCGCCTCTGGCGA
>DAISKN010000861.1:0-2745 GCA_036820975.1 Acidobacteriota bacterium
GTAGGCGCACCGATAGACCTCGAGCGCGGCCAACTCGTCGAAGCGCCGCGGGTTGAACGTTCCCGTCCACTGCTTCGATGCCTCGCTCGCGAGCGAGGGGAAATCCTCCTCGCGGATTCCGTCGTCGCGGAGGCGGGAGGGGAGACCGCCCGCCCGCGCCAGACGCTCCAGATGAAACGCGAGCGTTTCTCCCGGATCGTTCCCGCGCACCGCGACCCCCGCGATTCCCAGGAGCTCGCGATAGCGCTCGAAGGCGACTCCCGAGTTGAAGCGGACGACCGACGGAAGGCACATGGAGATCGCGCGCCCGTGGGCGGTGCCGTAACGCGCCGTGAGGGGATTCGCGCAGGCGTGCGTCGCTCCGAGCATCGAGTTCTCGATGGCGACGCCGGCGAAATAAGCGCCGAGCTGCATCGCCGAGCGCGCCTCGATGTCTCCGGGTCGCTCGAGGACGCGCTCGTAGTTCGAGTACAGGAGCCGGAAGGCCTCCCGGGAGAAGACGTCCGAGAGGGGATTGCGCTTCCGCGTGACCGAGGTCTCGACGGCGTGCGAGATCGCGTCGAAGCCGGCGATGGCGGTGACTCCGGCCGGCTGGGTGAGAGTCAGCTCCGGGTCGAGGAGCGCCACCCGGAACATGGCCGTCTCATCGCCGCAGGCCATCTTCTCGTGGGTCAGAGGCTCCGACACGAGCGCGTAGGACTGCGCCTCGCTTCCCGTGCCCGCGGTCGTGGGGACGCCGATCATCGGTAGAAGCGGAGCTCGCGCTTTTCCGAAGCCGCGGTAGTCGGCCATGGTTCCGCCGTTCGTCAGCAGGAAGCTGATCCCCTTCGCCGTGTCCAAGGAGCTTCCGCCCCCGAAGCCGACCAGGGAGTCGATGCCGAGCTCGGCCGCGACCTCCCGCCCGCGCTCGATCATCCGGCTGTCGGGGTTCTCGCCGAAGCTGCTGAACGTCTCCACCTCGACCGCCGAAGCGCGCAGGATACCGACGGCCCGGTCGACGTGCGGCGTCGCCATGAGGCCCGGGTCGGCGACCAGGAGCGTCCTCCGAAACCGCTCGTTCCGCGCGAGCTCTCCCAGTCGGCTGAGCTCGCCCGTTCCGAAAACGAGGCGAGGCCTGGGCTGGAAGTCGAAGTTATTCACTCTTCGCGAGTGCGAAAAGCTGGTTGCGGCTCGCGATGAAGAGGGCTCCGTTCGCGGGGACGACACTGCTGTATACCGAGCTTCCCATGTTCATCTCCGCGATCACCGCTTCCTCTTTGCCCGTCTCGAGGACCACCACGTCGCCGTCTTCGTCGCCGAGATAGATGTTCCCGTCGATGATCATGGCGGAAGACCAGACCGCGGCGAAGGTGTCGTGCACCCAGTAGGGCTCGCCGGTCACGACGTCGAGAGCGTGGAGAAACCCGCTGAAGTCGGGCATATAGAGGATGCCCTCGTGAATCGCCGCGGTCGAGATCGAGCGGCGGATCTTGTCGTAGTGCCAGACGAGCCCGCTCTGGGTGATGTCCCCCCGCTTGGTTCCGTCGATGGCGTACATGTGGCCGATTCCCTCGCCGTGCTCGGGGTCCTGGCCGTTCGCGATGAAGACCTTGTTGTCGTGGATCACCGGAGTCGAGATGACCTCGTTTCTGGTCTTGGGCCAGACCGAGTCCTTGGGGTTGGTGTCGAACTCCCAGAGCTTCTCCCCGGTCTCGGCGACGTAGCCCCGAACCCAGCCGTCGCCCTGTCCCATGACCACCTGCACCACGCCCCCGATCTCGCCGACCGCGGGGGACGACCACTGTCCGTGAAGGATCCGATCCTGGACCGAGTTGTCCTCCCAGACGAGAGTCCCCTTCGTCTTGTCGACGGCGATGATCGCCGGAGCCTGCGGAGAGGGAATATTGACGTGGCTCTCGTCCTGGCCGTTCGAGGTGCTCACGAAGAGGAGGTTGCCGTAGGAGACGGGGGAGGAGTTGGACATGTTATGGGGAAACGCGCTGAGCTCCTCCATCATGTCGTATTTCCAGATAACGTCGCCGTCGTGCGGGCTCTTGTAGCGCTCGTCGGTGAAGGGACCGTCGTTCTCGCCGTCGAGGAACCCTTCGGTGTCGAGCGCCAGGAGCTCGCCGCGGTTCGTGGTGTAGTAGAGAACGTTCCCCTCGACCAGGGGCGAAGAGCAGACGCCCTGGTAGGGCCAGTCGTTCACGCGGCCCGACAGCAGCTTGTCCGAGACCATCTGCCACAGGAACTTCCCGTCGGCTTCGTTGAACGCGAGGAGCACGCCCTTGTCGCCGGGGATCTCCTTGTCGTAGAGCGCTTCGTTGTTGGTGCCGACGAAGACTTTTCCCGCGGCCACCACCGGGTTTCCGTAGGTCTGAGAGCCGAGCCCCGCCACCCACTTCACGTTCTTCTTGGACTCGACGTCCCAGGACTCGGGAAGGCCGGTCATGGTCGAGACCATATTTCGCGCCGGACCTCCGCCCCACATGGGCCAGTCCCCGTTGGGCGGGTCCTCGCCCAGAGCACCCGCGGAGAATGCGGCGAGGCTTCCGAGAATTCCGAGTGTCCAGGCTATTGGCTTCATGGTTCTCCTTGTAATGCCGGGGGCCCCACCCCCGCGGCTCTCGCTGCGCGACTCGCTTCCGCCTTCGCCCTTCGGGCTTCGGCGGGACCTCGCCGTAGCGCTTCGCGCGGAGGCGGGGCGCTCGGGCCGAGGGCTCCTGCTCATTCGCTCTTTCGCACTTCGAGGTTATCGAAAAATAC
>DAISKN010000862.1:0-2738 GCA_036820975.1 Acidobacteriota bacterium
TCCTGCCACGACGGCGTTCGCCGGGGCACGACCTCGCCCTCCGCCACCCCGAAGACCCCCGTCGCGTTCGAGCGGGGAATCGCCGCGGTCTCGTTCTCGTCGCGGAACGAGCGAAGGGCGAGGGTAATGTCGCCGATGTCCTGGACGAGCACCAGGTCCTGCGCCTGCTGCGGCGTCAGCGCCAGAGTGACCGTCGTAAATTTCTCCCGCTCCTGCTGCGCCAGCATCGCCATCGCGTCCTGGTCCGGCGAAGCCGTCCGCACTTCGCCGAGATCGCTTCCCACGGCGAGCACCATCACGTTCTGGAAGAGCGTGGTGACGAATACTCTCTGGTTGGAGGAGCCGAGGCCGGAGCCGAGCTTCACGGTGGCGAGCACGTCGACGTAGTTGTTCGCCGCCACGAGGCTCGAGACCCCGGTGACGTCGGTGACGGCGAGCGAGACCGCGCGCATGCCCCGGGGAATCTTGGTCGCCAGGCTGCGGCCGACGCTGGTCATCGCCGTTCCCAGCACCTGGCTGTCTTTCTGGATCGGTACGGCCGCGATCTGTCCCACCGTCTCCCGGACCGAGGTGAATGCGCTCGGCTGAACGAACTTCAGCGGCACCGCGGTCTCGATGACCATGTTCTCCTCGATCGCCGTCCCCGGAAGGATGTCGGAAACGGCCACCACCACCGTCCGCTCGTCGGCGATCTGGAGGAGCTCGGCCTCGCGGCTCCGGAGGTAGAGGTGGACGAAGACGAACCCGAGGATGCCAAACAGGATCGAGATGATTATGGCGGGCTTGCCTTTCATGGACTCTCGCTACTCCTTACGTGTCTTGTTCGACTATTCCCAGGGACGATCGTTCTTGCAGCTCGGGTGGTCGTTTCCTTGAACCGCTTCGCAGGCGTCGCGATAGCCGTCGTGGTTGTAATCGCCGTGGGAGACATCCCATTGATCTTTGGCGTCCTCGCCGGCGTTCGGATCCTGGTCGTTCAGGTCGTCGTTGGCGTCGCCGTAGTCGTCCTCGAAGTCCTCGAGGTCGCCCTGATCGTAGCCGTCGGTGTAGTCGGTGTAATTTCGGCCGAGCTCGCCCGAGATCCCGATGAGCCCTTCGATCATGCCGAAGAACGCCCCGAATCCCCCCTCGGTCCCCATTCCCATCCAGAGAAATTTCATCGGGAGGTAGTTCACCGACGGGTCGCGTCTTCCGAGCTTGAGGCGCACCGGGTCGCGGGTTACGCCCCGGTTCCTGAGCTCCAGCACGATGGCGTTCTCCAGAAACGGCATCATGGGAATCGAAGCCCGGTCGTCCTCCGACCAGTTGACGTCGCCCCCGGCGAGGACGTGGACCCGGCCGCCCGCCTGCTGGAGCGGGGTTACCGACCGAAGGGGCTTGCGCGGCCAGTTGGGCCAGCCCTCGAACTCGTGCGAAGGCTTGTTGTAGGTGCCGTAGGCCTTGTCCTTGAAGAGGCTGTAGTAGGCGTTGTTCGCCATCTGGTACGAGTAGTTGTGAACCAGGAATACCTGGATGATCGCCGAGAGCAGAACGGCGAAGAGCCAGGTCATGAGGGCCGTCTCGATGAGCGCCTGGCCGTCCTGGCTCTGGAACCTCCGGCGGAGCCTCAATGGAGCACTTCCGTGAGGCCCGGGAACGAGCCGCTGAAGTCGGCGAAGATGGCGTCGATGGTGGAAAGCGGGATGAGCCTCGCCACGTACTCGGCTCCGTTCTCGTCGGGCTCGACGTCGCCGCCGATGGGCTTCGCCAGCGCGACGGCGGTCATCGCCGGCACCTGGGGAAATCCGAATGGCATCCAGCTCTTCCGGGGAAGAACCAGAGCGTCGACCGGATCGGCGGTCACCCACCAGTAGAAGCGCGTCACCTCGTCCGGCTCCGACTTCTCCCACGGCAGGTTGAAGGTCCCGCTCTTGGAGCTGATGCTGAACGGCGGGGTGTAGCAGATCCAGTTCTTGGTCACGCTCTCCTGCTCGAGCCGAACCAGCGCGAACTGGGAGAAGAGGGAAGGCCAGGCCTTCTGCATGTTGATGATGTGGCTCGCTCCCATGCCGAGCGACGAGGGGCTCGAGAGCAGCCCGCCGAAGGATTCGAGAGGCGTGTGCACCGAACCGTCGGGGAAGAGGTCGCGGATGTTCTGCTTGGTCACCATCTCGGCTTCCATCAGCGCCCAGACCGCGCCTCCGTGGTTCGAGACCCGTATCATGATGGACATCACCGTCTCGATGACGCGATAGATGATGCCGATGGCGTCGTCCACTCCGCAGAACTGAAACGTCCAGTAGAGCATCAGCGCGGTGGCGACGTCCCACGAGGTATCGATGATCTGATTGAACTCCGAGATGGTGTTCAACATCGTCGCCTGAGCGGAGGCCCCGGTGAACGCCCCGGCGTCGGCGACCATCTGGAGCATGACCCGCCGGTTCACCGCCTGGCCCACGTTCGCCACGAGAGCGAAGAGCATGAAGAAGACCATGAAGCTGCAGAGAACGAACAGAGTGGTCTGTCCCCTCTCGGACTTGCATCGCTTCCGAAGCTCTTCGCTCATGGCGTCTTCCCTCACTCCTTGTTGTCTCCGCTCTCCGAGAAGCCGTTCGGATCCCGCGGCACCGCCCCCCAGCCCCGGGTGGTGATGCGCCCCGCCGGGTTGTTCTTCAAGAGGAACGGGATGCCGAGAGTCGTCTCGTAGTTGACCTCGACGCCTTCGTTTCCTTCCTGCACGTCGACGAAGCTGTCGTCGA
>DAISKN010000863.1:0-2738 GCA_036820975.1 Acidobacteriota bacterium
GAATTGCTCTTGCGTGAACCCGGCGGCCGCGAGGAAGTCGAGATAGCCAGGGCTCCCCGAGAGATCGCCCGCCACGATCTGACCCTGGCGCTCGTCCGCTTTCTGAGGAACCACGAACGGCTGAATCGAGACCACGTCGGGCCGGGCGGCCACGGCCTCGATGTCCGCGGAGCTGAGCGGGACTACGAGGTTGAGGTAGTTCCGCACGCGGAACTGGCTTCGAACCGCGCCGCGAGAGCGGGCGCGCACCAGGGCGATGGTGGCGGTGTTCGAGGGCGTGTCGCTGACGAGCTGGACGGCGTAGAGATCCTCCGCCTGCGGAGCGCCGGCGCCGGGCCGCTCGAGCCTGCGACGGCCAAGAGAACGGAGTAGCGCCGCTCTCCGCGCCTGCGGGTGAACTTTGTGCTCGTTTCGATAAGGCGCCTGCCACTCGATGAAGCGGGAAGAGCTCTCGAGATCCGCGAGAGCGCCCATGCCGGCTTCGTCCCCGTAGACGAGGTATGCATTGTGGGGCAGGTACGTGACGATCTGGACCCCGCTGTCGCGAAGGGCAGTGAGCCACTCGGGCTTCGAGGGGCCAACGAGTTGGACGATCTGCATGCGCTTGCCGTCGAATCTCTCAAGACGCGCGCTCCTGAGGCTTCTCGCGGAGGCGCTCGCGGTATCCACGGGGCCGCTGTTCAGGAGGACGAAACGATACTCGTCGACCGGCTCGACCGCAGCGCTCCCCCGCACTTCCTCGGCGGCCTCGGCCGGAACTTCATAAAGGAGGTAACCGCCGTAGTCCGCGACGAGACGCCCTCCGAGCCGATCGAGCCGGCGGGCCACCGAGCGGTCCTTGATGCGCATCCTGCGCACCCCCGCCGCTTGCGCCTGAACGACGGGCACGGGCTCCGATACGAGCTGGGAGCCGACGAGCCAGGCCAGGACGACGGCGAACGGGGACAACCAGAGAAGGCGGAGCGCAAGCCGCGTGGCTCGCGGGGCTTTCCGCGTCGAGGACAGTCGCATGGACGACCCCCTTCTTCAGACCCGAAAGCAGTCCGGCGTACCGCGACGGATTATATCGATTGGGTTCGAACACCGTAGCACAAAGCAGTCAGGATGAAAAGCGATCCCGCGCACTGAGGGCGTCGGCATACGGGTGGACGCCCGCCCGCGGGTCTGATAAACCGCACCCCATGAAGTGGCACCTGGTTGTTCTTGCGAAGCTTCTGATACTTGCGATCGCGTCCCTCGGAATGGCCCAGACGAACGGGACCTTCGTGGCGCTGAACGGCGTCTCGGCCCGAGAGTACGTCCTTCCCGACGATATGCGCCTCGCCCGCTCGGGG
Source organism: Acidobacteriota bacterium (assembly GCA_036820975.1). Taxonomy (GTDB): domain Bacteria; phylum Acidobacteriota; class Vicinamibacteria; order Marinacidobacterales; family SMYC01; genus DAISKN01. Next base: position 1,335 of record DAISKN010000863.1, read on the forward strand.
CGTTACGCCCGCCATGCCCTCCGGTGGGAGCGGTATCAACAGTTTCAGCGGGGCATTCCCGTCCTGGGAGCGGAGGTCACTCTCCTGCGCGACCGGTCCGGCGACGTCGTTCTCGTGGTTGGAGACGCCTATCCCGCGCTGGCACCGGCCAACCGGGCGGTGCTGGGAGGCTCGCGAGCCCGCGCCGCGGCCGAGCGCGAGATCGGGCGCGAGGGCGAGTGGCTCAATCACCTCACGATCGATCCCGAGTCGAGACGCCTCTTCTACCGCGTGGAGAGCCGGCGATTCGCGAGCCGCTGGCACTACTGGATCGACGCCGAGACCGGACGCGTCCTCCGCCGGTACGACGGGCTGAACACCGGAGAAGGGATTGGGGTAAAGGGCGACGTCAAGGATCTGACCGGCCTCACGACGCTCCGCCGGCAGAAATTCGAGCTGCGGTCCGCGGACGGCCGCCAGGCCATCCGGGACGCGCGGAGCCGCCGGTTCTCGCAAGTCCTGAGCGTCCTGCTCCCCGCCTCTCTCCTCGGCCGAATCGCGTCGGACCCGGACGACCAATGGATGGAGCCCGGGCGCACCTCGCCGGGCCAGGGCGCTCTCGTCGACGCCGCTTACTACGTTTCCGTGACCAATGCCTATTACCAGACGGTCCACGGCCGCGACAGCTTCGATGATGCGGGCATGCCGATCACCGCCGTCGCCCACTTCTCGTCGGACTTCAGCAACGCCTTCTGGAACACTAGGTATATAGTCTTCGGCGACGGAGACGGCCAATCCTTCGCCGAGTTCACCGGCGCCCTCGACATCGTCGCTCACGAGTTCACCCACGGCGTCACCCAGTTCACGTCGACTTTGCTCTACTTCGGGCAGTCGGGAGCGTTGAACGAGTCCTTTTCCGACATCATCGGAAACTCCGTCGAGTTCTTCGCCGAAGCCCGCGGCCTCGATCCCGCGGGAACCCCGGACTGGCTGGTCAGCGAAGACATAGACCTCCGATCCGACACCGTCCCCGGATTCCGCAACATGGGGGACCCGGCGGAAGACGGCGACCCCGATCACTACAGCGAGCGACAGATCGGGGGAGGGGACAACGGCGGGGTCCATACCAATAGCGCGATCTCGAACCACGCGTACTATCTCCTGGTGAACGGCGGAGCCAACGCCGGAGAATCCCGCGGCCACACCCATTCCGGACCCGTCGTCACCGGCGTCGGTCTCGCCACGGCGGAGCAGATCTTCTATCTGGGATTCACGAGCCTGCCCCCTCTCGCGAACATGTGTCGGGCCCGTGCGGCAACGGAGGCGGCCGCCTCTGCGTTCTTCCCCGCCGCTCTTTCGTCGGTGACCGACGCGTGGGAGGCCGTGGGCGTTCCCGTCGATTGCAGAGGCGGTTCAACGCCGTCC
>DAISKN010000864.1:0-2731 GCA_036820975.1 Acidobacteriota bacterium
TGGGATCGTCGAGCGGGTCGTCGCCGTTCCGGCGTTTCCGCCGGATCGAGCGGCGGTCTCGAGCTTCGTCTCCGCCTTCAAGGCCGATGACGCCGCGGCGTCGGCTGCGGACGGAATTCCCCATCAGTTCGGACACCTGCGGCTCTACCCGAAACCGAACCACCGCTTCGGCGCGGGACAGAGGCTCCTCGCGTACCTTTCGGTCTACCTTCCGGAGAGGCCGGCATCCGCCGATCCTCAGGTCTCGGTGCGTTTCACCCTCAGGCGAGGGGAGGAGACCGTTCTCGACGAGACCAGCCGTTTTCGTCCGCGGGTTTCCGAGTCCGACACGGTGGACGTGCTCAAGATCCTCTCGGGAGATGTGCTCGCCGAGGGGAGCTACCAGCTCGAAGCGCTCGTCAGCGAAGAGGGCGGGTCGTTCTCGGATCTCGCGCGCCTCGATTTCGAGGTGGGAGCCGCCCAGGAGGAGATGGGACGCTTGAGCACCGTAGGTCTCCCGCCGGAGCTCAGTCCCGCGCAACAGTACTTCCGGAAGGGGTCCCACTTTCTCGTCGCCGGGCGCTACGACGAGGCCATCCGTCTCTTCCGGATCTCACTCGACTACGAGCCCTTCTTTCAGGACGCTCGTCGCGGAAAGGCTCGCGCCGAGATCCTGGGAGGGAATCCGGAGGAGGGGGAGAGAACGGCGCTCGAAGCGGTTTCTCGCGATGGCGCCGACGTGGAGGCGCTGGCGCTCCTCGGGCTCGCCCGGTTTCGTCTCGGGAAGTACGGGGAGGCTGCCGACGCCTACAGGAAAGCGCTCGAATCCGCCGGCGAGGACGTGGGCCTCCTGAACGCCCTGGGAGAGACGGAGTTCGCGATGGGGAACCGGGAGGCCGCGGTCGCGACGCTCACCCGCTCCCTGGAACTGGCTCCCGACCAGGCGCAGGTGGCCGAGTTTCTCCAAGAGGTGAAGCGATCCCCTTAGTGACCATGCTTCTCGTCGTCCTCCTGGCCGCCAGCGTCTCCGTCCAGACCGCGGGGGAGGTCTTCCAGCAGGCGAAGGAAGCTCTCGACCAGAGACAACCGTCGAAAGCGCTCTCCCTCCTTCTGCCCCTCGCTCCCGAATCCCCGGACGCGGCGACGCCCAAGACCCTCGCCCCCGTGTACCTCTTGCGAGGGGTTGCCGAGCTCGCACTCGGAGACGACGCGGCAGCCGCAGCCAACTTCGAGACCGCCGCGAGTCTCGACCCGAACCTCAGCGCCGCTCGCTTCAACCTGGGAAGACTCCGCCTGTCGCAGAGGCGATATGCCGAGGCCGCGGAAGAGTTCCGCGATCTCGTCGCCCTCGAGCCAAAGGACGCCTCCGCCTATCACCTGCTGGGAGTCTCCTGTCAGGAGAGCGGAAGTCTTGCCGAAGCCCGGGATGCGCTCGAGAGAGCCATCGAGCTCCATCCAGGGAACGTCCAATCGACGTATCGGCTCGGAACCGTCCTTTCGGCACTCGGCCTGTACGAGCAGGCAGCATCCCGCTTCGAGCAAGCGATTGCGGCGGGGGCGGACGCCGTTCTCATTCGCAAGGCCCTGGCGCGCGCCCTGCTCAAGAGGGGGGCCTTCAAGGAAGCCGCGGAGCAGCTTCAGCGCATCGTGGCCGCGGGCGAATCGAGCGCTTCGGTGCTCGTGGATCTCGGCTACTGCCTTCTGAATACCGGCCGGTTCGAAGAGGCGCGGGCGCGCTTCGAGGAGGCTCTCGTCCTCGAGCCCGAGAATCACTTCGCGCAATTCCAGCTCGGGACCACCCTCTCGAAGCTGGGAGATCGCGCGGGGGCGATTCGGTTCCTGGAGTCGGCTCTGGCCGAGCCGAGCGTCCGGGCCGAGGCCCACAACGAGCTCGCGCGGCTGTTCACGGCATCGGGAGACATCGACCGGGCCGTGGAGCATTGCCGGCTCGCCATCGGGGAAGCCCCGTATCTCGTCGACGCCTATTATCAGCTTGGACGCCTTCTGGCCCGGCAGGGACAAGCCGAGGACGCTCAGGCGGCCCTCGCGCGTTTCCAGGAGCTTAGCAAGACCCAGGAGGAAGTCGAGCGCTTCGAGCACGCGGTCCGGATTGCGCCGGACAACGTGGGGGGGCTCCTGGGGCTCGCGAAGCTGTATCGCCGTCAGGGTCGGAGCGCCGACGCCCTCGAGATCGTTTCGCGGGCGGCGCAGCTGGAGCCCGATGAGGCCGCTCTCCAGATGGCCCGAGGCGAGCTCCTCCTCGAAGCCGGAGAGCTGGAAGCGGCGGCGGCGGCGGCCACGAATGCGCTTTCGCTCGCCCCGGACGATCCGGCGGCACTCCACCTGAGCGCTTCCGTCCTCCTCGCGAGCGGCAATCTCCCGGAGGCGGAAGCCCGACTGCGCCGAAGCCTTGAGATTTCGGCCGACAGCGCTCTCGCGTGGAGCGACCTCGGCGTCATTTTGTCGCGCTCCGGGCGCGCCGAAGAGGCGGTGAGCGCTTTCGAAAAAGCCATCGCCGCCGACTCGGAGCTCGCGCTTCCCCGAAACGGGCTCGGGGTTCTCTATTCGCAGAGGCGCGAGTTCGATCGAGCTGTCTCACAGTTCGAGGAAGCCGTTCGTCTCGATCCCGAGTACGCGTCGGCCCATTTGAACCTCGCGCAGGCCTTGCGGGAGCTTGGCCGCGAGGAGGAAGCACGGCGCCACGAGCAGGCCTACGAGCGCCTCGAGAAGCGCGCGAAATGAGAGGTTGGTG
>DAISKN010000865.1:0-2714 GCA_036820975.1 Acidobacteriota bacterium
TTCATTCGCCCATTGGTGATAGCTTTCAAGTTCCCCTCGATGGCGTTGATCTTCGCCGCGGTCTCGTCGGCGTTCGCTCCCATGTTCGCTCCGGTCCAGGCGGCGAGCGCCTGCTTTTCGAGCGAAGGGCTCCTTCCGTCCCAGTAGAACTCGGTGTGATAGGCGATGTTCCAGAGGCTCGGGCTGCTGCGGGTGAGCTTCTTGCCGAGCGCGCCCTCGGCTACCGGTTTTCCGTCGGTGAGTCCGTTCTCGCACACGTGGCACGAGTAGCAGGAGCGGCTATCGTCCGCGGAGAGGCGATTGTCGTAGTAGAGCTGCCGTCCGAGCGCCACTTTCTCCGGCGTGATCGGGTTGTCCGCGGGCACCGGTACCACGCCGAAGGCCACCGGGGGAGTCGGCACGTCGGACGACGCCGCGGGTGTCGTCTCGGCCGCCGGCTCGGGGGCCTCCTCGGGTGGGGGAGCGCAGGCCCCGATGAGAGCGGCGACGCCCGCGACGAAAATGGTTCTCGAGATCCTCGATCGGTTCATGGATTGGGCCCTCCTGCCTTCACAAGGCGCCGATTCTAGGGGAAAGCGCCCGCGAAACCAAGCCCTACCTGTGGTGAAATCCCAAGTTCGCGGGGTCGGTGGCATATAATTGAGGTAGAGTTGGAAAATAGAGGCTCTAGGTTAGCTGCGAACCCGCACGATCGCCCGGCCTAGCCCTCGCGGGGTCGTCGCTAAAGGGGGCGTGGTGCATCGCAGACCGCACAACTTGGCGTACCGACGGGTCGCGTTTGCGGCGCTGACCCTGGTCCTCGCTGCGCCTGCCGGAAGCCGGGTTCAAAAGAACTTCGCGGCCGCGGAGAATCCCGTTCTGGCAGCGCCGGCCGCTTCCGCTCCCCAGTCTCAGATACTCTCGCTCCCCGACGCGTTCTCGTCCGCCCAGGAAGACGAGCTCGACTACATTCCGCAAACCTCGGCGGGCCCGCGGCAGTTCTACTTCACCCGCGCCGCCTACACCGGCTACTACCGGTTTCGCGACTTCCGGAGCTGGAGCGTCGACTTTCCCAAAGCGGACCGGCAATTTCTCATCGGCCTGCGGCGTCTCACCAACCTCGACGCGTACGAGCTCGAGAATCCCGTCCGGCTGACCGACCCCGAGCTCGGAAAATATCCGTTCCTCTACACCGTCGAGGTAGGCTACATGGCGTTGACCGAAGGCGAGGTCGAGGGCCTGAGGCGCTATCTTCAGGCGGGGGGATTCCTGGTGGTCGATGATTTCTGGGGAACGATGGAGTTCGAGAACTTCCAGGCGCAGTTCGCCCGCATTCTCCCCGGCTATCCCATCGTCGACATTCCTCTCACCCACCCCATCTTCAACTGCTTCTACGACGTCAAGGAGATCGTCCAGGTCCCGAACGTGGGGCAGGGCATGCAGGGCGGCCCCACGTGGGAGTCCGACGGCTACTACCCGGAGGTGAAGGGCATCTTCGACGAGCGCGGCCGCCTGATGGTGGTGGTCAACTGGAACACCGATCTGGGCGACGCCTGGGAATGGGCGGAGAACCCCTACTACCCGCTCCGGTTCTCGACCTACGCCTACCAGATGGGAGTGAACTTCATCATCTACGCGATGAGCCACTGATGGTCGAGAGTCTCTTCGAGTTCCTGTTCAAGTACCGCCCGCTGCTCTACGAGCGGGGAGAGCTCAGCCTCGGTGTGTCATGGCCGTACGTCGTCGCCGGCGTCGTGGGCGTCGCCCTCGCGGTTCCGACGCTCCTCCGCTACCGGACGATCCAGGGGAAAGCGTCGGCGCGAGACCGCCTGGTGCTGACCGCGCTTCGCGTGGCCCTCCTCCTGCTGGTGCTCTTCTGTCTCTTCCGGCCGTCGCTGGTTCTGTCGACGGTGGTGCCGCAGCGAAGCTTCGTCGGGATTCTTCTCGACGATTCGCGGAGCATGCAGATCGCGGACGTCGACGGCGAGCCGCGGGGTGCCTTCATCCAGGAGACCTTCGGACCCGAAGGGAGCGAGCTCGCCAAAGCCCTCTCCGACAAGTTCATGCTGCGGTTCTTCCGCTTCTCCGACTCCGCGGATCGGCTCGCCGACCCGGGAGGTCTGGGCTTCGCCGGAACCAGCACCCACCTGGCGCGGGCGCTCGAGCGAAGCCTCGTGGAGCTCTCGAACGTCCCCCTCGCGGGGATGGTGCTGGTAAGCGACGGCGCCGACAACTCGACCGATGCCATCAGCGACACTCTTCTGGACCTTCAGGCGCGCAAGGTCCCCGTCCATACGGTCGGCCTCGGGCGGGAGCGCTTCACCAAGGACATCGAGGTCTCCCGCGTCGAGGCGCCGCGGACGGTGCTCGAGGGGTCCTCACTCGTCGTGGACGTCACCCTCTCCCAGCGCGGCTTCGACGGCGAGACGGTGCGTCTCGACGTCGAGGACGACGGGCGGATCGTCAACTCGAGAGACGTGACCCTCACCGGGGAGGCGGAGGCCACCACGGTGCGCGTCCACTTCACCGTTTCCGACCCCGGCGCCCGGGTGTTCCGGTTCAAGGTCGCGGTCGCCGAAGGGGAGATGGTCACGCAGAACAACACGCGCGAGCAGCTCATCGAGGTCGAGGATCGCCGGGAGAAGATCCTGTACTTCGAGGGGGAGCCGCGGTTCGAGTTCAAGTTCATCCGCCGCGCCATCACCGAGGACGAGAACCTGCAGCTCGTCTGCCTC
>DAISKN010000866.1:0-2710 GCA_036820975.1 Acidobacteriota bacterium
CACCGACTTCTCGGCGGAAACGAAGTTGCCAAGCTGCCTGCGAAAATCTCCCTCGAAGTCCCCCAGGGGATCGTGTCCGTCGATTGCGAGCGTATTGTGCGCGGAAGGCCCCGTGAAATAGCCGCGCCAGTCCGGCTCACCACGAGGCCAGCGCTCCGACGCCCGGCGATAGGTGAAGGTTCCCGAATCGACGAGAAGCGGGCGCCCGCCTGCCACCAGATAGACGCTCATGCAGTCCGCGTGCGTGTGGCCCGGCGCCGAGGCTTCTCCCGATATCGGACCCGTGCGGAAGACGAGCGCGGAGCGGAGAGCTTCGTCCCGAAGCAGAAAGTACCCGCCGTGCGGGAATCGCTCCATTCCACTCCGTGGAACGGCGGCCGCGCGGTCCGAAAGTGCGCCCCCGAGGAGCCAGAAGGCCCGTTCGCGGGAGCGCGAGCTGGCGCCGCCGAGGGCCGGGACAGCGGCGTCGAAGAGAGCGGCCAAGACGTCGGGCCATGCTCCGGTGCCCCATCCATCGCCGCCGTCGAGGGGGAAGAGCGGATCCTCGGCCGCATCGCCGATGGCGACGGCGCCCGAGCCACACTCGGCGAGCGACACCTGAAACTGCAGGAGGCGGCGAGTTCGGTCGAGGGCCCATTCGGGCACGGAAAGCCCGTTGCGCCGCGAGAGGATCACGTACGCGACGGCCATTTCGCAGGCGTACTCGTGGTAATGCGTGGAATGCTCGAAGCTCGTGCCGTCGGCGAGAATCTGCCGATCGAGCTCCCGAAGCCACAAGGGCTCGAACCGGCGCTGGAGGTCGTCCGAGAGCTCGGGCCAGACGACCCCGAGGAACCATCCCGCGAACCCATCGGCCAGGAGATGATTGTTCGCGGCCGAATGACCGAGGCGAGGGTCGAGAAACGCGGCGTCCTCGTGAACGACCTGGAGGAGACGCCCCTCGAGCTCGAGATCCCTTTCTCCCGGATGGGCGCGCGCAGCGAGAAAGGCCCAGGCCCAGCTCAACGCAAGGATTCTCTGGATAACCGCGAGATTGCTGTCGTAGGCGAGGTCGTTCGTCCGTCCCGAAGCGAACTCCATCCAGCCGAGAAGGACGTCTTCGAGCGCTCGGTCGCCCGGCTCCCCGTACAAGGCGGAGAGGGCGAGCCGCGGAGCGAAGGCGAAGCGGTGGGGACGCTTGCGGTGGAGCTTGTCTCCTCCGGGTCCGCGCTCGAGACGGCCCCAGGGAAAGGCGCGGCTCAACGCGGGGCCTCGCGAGGCGTAGATGCCCAGACCGTTCTGGCATTCCACACGAGTCCGGCGGATCGTTTCCTCTTTCCAAGACGGGTGATCTTTCTCGATGCGGGAAACGAGCGGCGGGATTTCCGGGCCGTCGACGAAGAATCGCGGAAGGGCTCGCTCGCGAAAGAAGAGGGCCGCGGCATTCAGGCTCGGATGAGCGGAATGGCTCATTCGAAACGCGCGGAACGCGCCGGAACGCGAGGAAAGGGACTGAAGGAACCTCTCCTCGCGCCAATCGGGCTGGAAGCCCTGGCGGATGCCGAGGCGTTGAAAGAGGAGTCTACCCGCTGAGCGAACGTTCATGGCGGCTCTCGCAAATCTCGGTGCCACCGAGCCCGCGAGAGAGGCTATCCGGGATCGGCCGGGAGCTGCATCAGCTCGGCTTTCTTCGCGGTCAGCGCTTTGGAATCCGGGGCATGCCGGAGCCCGACATCCAGCAGCTCCAGGGCTTCCTTCGGCTTTCCCAGGTCGACCAGCAGGTCAGCAAGCGCGGAATAGGCGGGGGTGTAGTCCGTTTTGATCGAGATCGCTTTTCGGAACTCGCTGGACGCGGCACCGTCGTTTCCGAGCAGACGCAAGGTCATTCCTTTTCGAAGATGGGCCTCCGATTTCAGCTGAAAAGTATCAGGCCATCGACGGATTGTATAGCCGAAGTTGTCGATTGCGGCCCTGTAAAAGGCGTCGCGAGCCATCGGTTTCGTGGCAGCATTTCCGCGCTTCACAAGCATCAAGCCGTAACAAAAGTGGTGAATGTGGTGGTAGGGCTCCCCCATCATCGCGTACCAGGATTTGACCTCATCCTCGGGCACGACCCGGACGGACAACTTATTGGCGATGCCATTCTGCGCCAGGCAGTAGCGAGGGAGCTCCATGTACTCCTCGTCCGTGTACCTCGCTCCGGGCCGAATCTCGTTCTGCTGGAAGGCCGGGGAGGGAGTCGCGACTACAACCAGCGCGGTGAGGAAGACAACGCATCCGGTGGGGATTCCGGCGCGGCGGCGCCTCTCCGCAGTCCTCTTGCGCGAAAGCAATGCCGTCGATCTCCTCCGTTGGATTCTTTTCTAGCTCAACAAGTCTAGCACGCCCGGGGCTCGGAATCACGTCTTGGCGTGGAAGGAGCCTTCCGCGGCTCCTCGATCGAGAGCTCGTGCGCGTTCGCGTCGATCGTGAGTCGGCGTGGTCATGGCCTGCGCTGCGCTCGGAATCTGCCGGGCAACGTGGTACCGAAGGCAACGTCCCGAGCGAGCTCATCCATCTCGGACTCCCCCGGCTCGCGCCCCGAGCGTCGTCGAACGCCAACGGGGTCTCGATAGGATGAACTCCGAACGGTTTATGGACCGACCACCCGTGGAGATCTACGCCCGGCTTCTCGATGAGGACAAGAGCTACTTGTGCTCCACCCGCATGTGGACTCGCGGCCCTGAAGCTC
>DAISKN010000867.1:0-904 GCA_036820975.1 Acidobacteriota bacterium
ATCCGAGGCTGTAATAGATGAAGCCCCTTTCCCGATACGGAGCGGCGAGCTTCGGATCGATCTCTCTCGCGCGTTTCAGCTCGGCGAGCGCGGCGTCGCCTCCGGCCATCCCCTGCGTGTCCCAGAGGATCTTCCCCAGGTACAGGTGCGCGACGGCGTCGTCGGGATTCGTCTTCAGGATGTTCCGAAAGGCCGTCTCCGAGTTCTTGAGCTCCTTGCGCTCGTAGTCCATGACGGCGTTGTGGCGCCGGAGCCGCCCCACCATCCGCGAGTACTCTTCCTCGTTCCGGTTCAGCGTCTCCGTGACCAGACGGTCGCGGTAGTGCTGGTTGATCTCCTGGGTCAGATTTCCGATTCGAGCCCGGTGGGTCGAGTGGTTGCTGAAGAACCAGTTGGATACCGCGTTCCGATCGGCGGTATGGAGGCTGAAGATCTCCCAGACGCGGGGCGCCTGGAACGGGTCGTATCCCGCGTCGTGCGAATAATTGAGTCCGACGCGATCGGCGTCGTCCTCGAGGTTCCGTCCGTGCCCGTTGACCGCCGCCGTCAGGGTGAGGGTCGCCCCGAGCGACACCAGGGTGGACGCCCACGACGGTCCCTCCCACGGCTGTCGGTCGGCGTCGATCGCCGCCGCCGCCACCGCGGCTCCGAGCGCCACCCACTGCATCTTCTGGGCGCGCTTGTAGCCGCGATATCCGTGCTTGTGGGTTACGTGCGCGATCTCGTGGCCGAGGACGGTCGCGAGCTGAGCCTCGTTCTCGAGCGTCGCCAGAAGACCGGTGTGAATCACGATGGTGCCGTCGGGGAGGGCGAAGGCGTTGAGCTCGGGGTCGTTCACGATGCTGAAATTGAACTGGATCTCGTTTCGGTCCACCCATTCCGGCACGAGCGAGTGGCCGACGCG
>DAISKN010000867.1:914-2688 GCA_036820975.1 Acidobacteriota bacterium
ACAGCCGGTCGTCGTAGAAGTCCAGGTTGTTCTTGAGCTCCGAGAGCTCGGTCGCCGCGAGCGCGAGAAACTCGACCTCTCCCTTGTCCCGCTCCCGGGCCCGCACCTCGTACTTCTCGAGCTCGATGGTGCCGTCGTCGACGAGGATTCCCTTGCCGTCGAGAAACGCCCCGGGACGGACGAGCGACCGATCGACGCCGGAGTAGCGGATTGGACGGCCCTCCACGTCGAAAGAATCCTCGCCGAGGGACTCGATGTACCCCTCGACGTCGGTTTTCTTGTGCCGCTCGGTCTTGACCTTGATCTTCTCGGCGAGGAGCCGGTCGCCGTCCACGCGGCCCTGAACCTCCACCTCCCAGCCGATGCGAAGCTCCCGCGGAGTGATGCCGGGGTGCCCCTTCCGCTCGATCCGGGTGGAATCCGACAGAACCACCTCGACACCCTCGACCAGGACGTGGTCTCCCACGTCCCAGAGAACTCCCTCGAGCTTTTCGGCTCGAGCGGAACCGGCGGTCGCGAGGGCATAGACCGAGACCAGGGAGGAAAGCCACAGGCGGTTTCTCATGACGTGCCTCCGGGGGGTGGTCGACTCATGTTAACAAAACACGAAGGGCGGGAGAACGTACTCTCCCGCCCTGTGAAACCCAGGGTCGATGCGACGAGCAGGCTGTCGAGAAATACGACTGCAGCCTGCGCGAGGCCGGCCCGAACTGGGCCGCCGACATCTTCGAGCCGCGGGGGTGGGGCCCCGCGGCACTAGATGCAGTCTAGTGGGACATCTCGACCGAGGAGACCTTCACGGTATTGGTCGCCTTGTCGAGGGTTCCCTTCACGGTGACGGGGTGACCGAGGTTCTTCTCGGCGGTCGCCTTCTCGATGTCGAGAACGACCAAACCGTCCTTCATCGCGAGGGCCCATTTGCCGCCCTTGGCGACGCAGCCGTTGGCGCAGGCGACGTGCTTTTCGGCGCTGGCTTTGGCGTAGTCCTTGGCGCAGGCTTCATCGGAGATGTAGCCCGTCCAGCTTCCTTCCTGAGCGAAGGCGAAGCCGGAAAACGCGACCAGCAGGACGGAAGCCAGAACGAGAGCGAAAAACTTCTTCATGGAAACGATCCTCCAGTGTGGCGAGAGCATACCGGCTCTCCTCGGCGGCTGTCAACGCGCGGCGGCATCGCGGTCGGCGCGGCCAAGCGCAACTCTGAGCTCTCGAGCCCCCGCGGAACTGAAGAGATCGAGCTCGCTCCGCGGAGCGGAGACCGGTCGCCGTGAGCGAGAGCCCCGCCCCCGCCTCCGCCGTTCTCCGCAGTTGCCGGAACAGGCGGGCGGCAGCTTCCTCGAGGTCTTCGGGCGCCGATGTGGGCCCCGGCAGACGGGTTTCTCTACCGCCGCGGCAGCCTGAAAGCGATAGAGCTTTCGGCCGCCGACCTCGACGAGCGACCAGTTCCTCGACGCCCCGCCCGCGGCAGACCTCAAAAAAAAGCTCTCCAGGAGCACGTGGACGAACACCCTGTTCCGGGTCATGACGGGTCAGTGCAGGCTTCCTCCGGCCTTCGACCACCCGACGTTGGAATAGGAGTCCTGATACATCTTGAGGTTCTCCTGCAGGGCGGCCGCGAGGGCGGGAACGAGCTGCACCGGGATCACGAGCTTCGCCTTCACCGGGGCTCCGATGGTCTTGGTAGACCCTTCGGGCGCGTCCGCGATGTCCTTCTCGCTGAGCGGATGAACCTCGCAGAACGTGAGCGTGAAGTCGAAGGGTGTGTGGCTCACGGCGC
>DAISKN010000868.1:0-2656 GCA_036820975.1 Acidobacteriota bacterium
GATGATCGACATCGGAGCGATCGTGACCGACCTCGAGGGGCGCGAGATCGATCGTCTGTTCCTCCGGCTTCAGCCGCAGCACCCTGAACGAACCTCCGAAGGCGCCCGGGCCGTGAACGCCTTCGATCCCGATCGGTGGCGCGAGCTGGGCGCCCTTTCGCCGAAGGACGCAGTCGAGCGAATCGTTTCGTTTCATCAACGCGCGGCCGGGGGGCGAACCGTCCTCCTCGTCGCCTACAACTCTCATTTCGACGCCGCGTTTCTCGATCACCTCTTCCGCGGAGAGGGGCGGACGTGGAGAGAGCTTTACCACTATTTCGTCTTGGATCTTCCGTCGATGGCCTGGAGTCTGGGGCTGAGGCAGCTCGACGGATCCGCTCTGACGAAAGCTCTCGCGATCGAGGACGAGCCCCATGTCGCGGAGGAGCACACCGGGATCACCGGCGCCGAGGTCAACGTGCGGGTCTACCGGGCTCTTCTGGAGCGCCGAGCCCGGCGTTGACACGCGCCGTTCCGGCATCGATCCTGTTTACGAGGAGTCGATCGCCATGGGAGTTCTTCGCGCTCTCGGTTTCGGCAAGGATCCGCACGTCGAGTGGATGATCGAAGAGTTCGGCGCGAAGCCGGGAGAGGTCGTCGTCAACCGTCTGTACCAGAGCGCGCCGCGTTACCTGGTCTGGCGGGGAGAGACGGGCGGCGTGCCCGTCACGTTCTACACCGAAGGCGGCAACAAGTATCGCGGCGGCGGCGGCGTATACCTCGGGACCGCGGGCCCGCAGTTCAGGGAAGGCGTGAGCGAGTACCGGTGCTTCTTCTACATTCCACGCACCGCGCCGTCGCTCGCAATCGACGATCCTCGCTGGGACGCCGCTGCCGCCCGGGCGATGGGCGATTCGGACTGGTCCAGCTCGTTTCCCGAGGAGGCTTTCGAGCTGGGCGTCGGCGTGGGACGTTTCGCGATGGAGCTCGATTGCCCGCTCGATCCCCGGCCGGTGTTCGCGCACCTCAGAACGCTGCGAGGGCACCTGGATGGAGTATCGGAAGGAGTGACGAGGGTCTTTCTCTATCCCGCGGGAGTGGCGCTGGAGTTCGACGTCCCGCGGTTGACGCGAGAGAAGCTTCTATCGGACGTGCAACGAGGATCCGAGATCCTTCGCCTGGCGGCCTCGATCGGTTGAGCGCGCGCTAGAATCGCTCATGACCCCGCGGGTTCTCCCGCTCGCGACGCTCGTTCTCCTGCTCCAGGGCTGCGGCGGTCCCTCCGAGCCCACCCCTCCTCCGCCGGAGCCCGACATCACCGGCGCTTGGACCGGGAGAGGGATGTGGGGATTCGGGCTGGCCACCCCGCTCGACATGACGCTGTCCGATGCGCAGGGCTCCTTCACCGGAAGTGGCGGAGGCGTCGATTGCCGCTATTTCGTTCTCTGCGGAAGCTTCTACTCCTATTCGGTTCGCGGCTCCCACGCGAACCTCGCGATCACCATCGAAGGTACTTCGGACAACGGACGGAGGTGGACGCTCCGGGGAACGATACAGTTCGACGGAACGTCGATGTCGGGAACGGGAGAAGGCGACGACTTCGAAGAAGGTCCGTGGCAGATGTCTCGCCGGCAGTGAGCGCCCCGCTTCTCAGCTCCGGATCTCTCCGGTGGCAAGCCAGTGAGCGCAATCCGGACCGAGCTCCGAGACCGCCCGCGCCTCGTACTCGGCGACGTCTTCGGAGCTGAGAACGTCTTTCCAGCGTCCGTTGACGCCTTTATTGATGAAGACCTCGGCCCCCGCGTCCCAGAACGCGCCTCCGAGCGGAACGCTCTTGGTGGCGTTCTTCTTCATCCAGTCGAAGGAGCAGTACTCGACGATCGCGTCCCACCGGCTCTCGTCGATCGGGATGCCCAGAAAGCCGGCGATGCGCCTGATCTCCCCCGGCATGTCCCGCTTCAAATTCGTGAAATGCACCAGCATGACGTTCGAAAGCCCGCGAATCTCCCACCAGCTCCGCACGTTCTCCCAGAAGGACCAGAAAGGATGCCCGTCGCGGTCCAGCCAGTCCCGCCAGTACTCTCGAATGTCGGACGGAGGCCGTTCAATGGGAGGCCCGACCCGCCCGGGAGTGTCATTGAGCGCGCGGTACCAGGTCTCGTTGGCGTTGGCATGGTGGTTGTACATGCTCCAGACCACGTCGCGGCCGTCGCGCCCGATGTAGAGGTATTTCGCCTTCGGCGAGAAGACGAGAGCGTCGACCGGAAGGTGGGTCTTCAGGAATCGCCGATGGGTCTGCGCCTCGACGATCGGTAGCTTGACCTCCTTCGGCGGCACGCGGAGATCGAGCCAGGGAGACATCTCGGCCACTTCGATCTCCGGGTTCCCCCCGAACATCAACTGGGCGATGATCTGCTGCATCCAGGTCGTCCCCGACTTCGCGTAGGTGCCGATGACGATGTCGTCGTCGCGGAACCGGAGGTCGTTCCAGATGGTGGAGTCGAAATGGTGGTTGTGAAGCTCCCGTGTCTTTCTCGGCAGGGTCGATGCGTCTCTCATGTCCTCCTCATAGTTGAGCGACCAGCCGGAAGAGCATAGGAGAAGCGGAAGGCGCGGAGCAAGTCTGCGCTATACCGCTCGAGGCGAGGGCTTGGTTATGATTCCCCGAAACTCGGCG
>DAISKN010000869.1:0-2654 GCA_036820975.1 Acidobacteriota bacterium
CGACCGACGCCGCGAACGCGAGGGCGAAGAAGCGGGGGGAAGTCGCGGGCGCCCCCCGCGCGAGAACGAGAACCGTGACCAGAGTCGTCGAGAACGGAAGGTTGAACGCGAACCGGGCCCAGCTGTTCAGAACGGGGGAGATCGACCCCGCGAGACTCCGGGCGAAAGCGTTTCGCGCGCTCTGGAGAAGGCCCGCCCCCAGGGCGAGAAAAACCCACATCGCCCCGGGAGTGTACTCCGATTCCGTGTGTTAGACTTCGGGCTCGATGAGCGACCCCCTCGCTTCGAAGATCATCGCCGCGATCTCCGAGGTGTCGAAGAAGCCTCTCGAGGACGTGAAGCTCGAGAGCACCTTCGCGGAGCTCGGGATCGATTCCCTGAACGGCTTTCACCTTCTTTGCGAGCTGGAAGAGGACCTCGGCATCGTGATCCCCGACGACGACGCCCGCGACTTGCGCACCGTGTCTGACGTGGTCGAGAAGATTCGCCCTCTCGTGGAAGCGAGAGCTTCCTGAGCCGTCCCGGCCGAACCCCGGTGGCCGTCACCGGTCTCGGGGTCGTTTCCGCCATCGGGAACGATAGAGGCGCTTTCTGGGATTCTCTCGCCGGCGGTCGCCACGGCTTTCGGGAGATCACCCTCGCGGATACCTCCGACCTTCAATACCGGATGGGAGCGGAGGTCCGGGGACTCGCGCTCGAGGATTCCTTCGACGCCGGCTCGCGCGAAATTCTCGACCGCTTCGCCATGCTCTTCCTCCTGTCGGCCCGGGAGGCGATCGCCGACAGCGGGCTTTCGCGGGAGGAGCTTCGGGACGCCGCCATCGTCACCGGGAGCTCTCTCGGAGGACAGTCCACTCAGGACGATCTCTTTCGCGCCCTCTACCAGGAGGGCCGCCGGAGGATCACGCCCTTCGCGGTTCCTAGAATCATGCCCAACGCCGGCGCGAGCCACCTTTCGATGGAGGTCGGCTGCGAGGGGCCGGGCCTCACGCTTTCGACGGCCTGCGCCTCCTCCACGCACGCAATCGGAATCGCGTTCTGGCTGGTATCCCAGGGAGTCGTCGAGCGGGCGATCACCGGCGGAAGCGAGGCGCCGTTCAGCCGCGGCCACCTGAAGGCCTGGGACGGTCTCCGCGCGATCGCCCCCGACCTGCCACGGCCGTTCTCGCTCGGTCGCAAAGGGATGGTTCTCGGAGAGGGGGGAGGGGCGCTGATCCTCGAGTCCCTCGAGAGCGCGCGGCGACGGGGAGCGCACGTCCGTTCGCTTCTCGTCGGGTTCGGGATGTCCTCGGACGCGGGCCACATCACCAAGCCCTCGGCGCGGGGAGCGTCTCGGGCCCTCGCGGCCGCGCTCGAGGACGGCGCCGTCGATCGGGAGCGAGTAGACTACGTCAACGCCCACGGGACCGGCACCCAGCTGAACGACGTCGCCGAATGTGAGGCTCTCCGCGAGGTGTTCCAGGATCGGGCCTCGACTCTCATGGTGAGCTCCACCAAATCCATGCACGGCCACGCGCTCGGCGCATCCGGGGCCCTCGAGGCGGTCGCCACGGTCCTCGCGATCGAGAACCAGGTCGTTCCGCCCACCGCGAATTTTCTCGAGCGCGATCCGGCATGCCCTGTCGACTGCGTGCCGAACGAAGCCCGGGACGCGAAGACCCGCGTCGCCCTTTCGAGCTCCTTCGCGTTCGGAGGTCTGAACGCGGTCCTCGCCTTTGCCGCGCCTTCCGCATGATGGTTGCGACTTCACACCGCTCGGCCCTGCTTTCCTGCTATAATCGCCGTGTTAGCAAGGAATTGAGGAGACTGGACTTCTCCGGACTCCGGTGCCACGGTGCCAGGTTGACCGACTTTGGGTCCGACTTCCCGGAGCCTTTGGAGTTGCGCGCGTGCGTTCTCGTCGTTTCGGGCCGGGTTCAAGGTGTGGGATTTCGTTGGTTCACCGAGCGAGAAGCCGAGAGACGGGACATACGTGGTTTCGTGCGCAACCTCGAGGACGGGCGGGTCGAGATTCTCGCCCAGGCCGATGCGTCGATCCTCGAGGAGTTCTGCGAGTGCATCCGCCGGGGACCCGCCGCCTCCCGGGTGGAGCGGGTCGAGACCAGGAGCGTCGAGGTCGACCCGGGGCTGTCTTCGTTTCGGATTAGAGCTTGAAGGACCGTTTCTATGGATGAGCTTCGTCGAATCATTCGTGACGTACCCGACTTTCCTCAAAAGGGGGTCGTCTTCAAGGACATCACGCCGCTTCTCGCGAGCCCGGAGGCGTTCAGGAAGGCCATCGATTTGATGGCGGAGCCCCTGAGGGAGCGGGATTTCGATCTGCTGGTCGGCATCGAAAGCCGCGGATTCATCTTCGCCGCCGCTCTCGCCTACGCTCTCGGCAAAGGGAAGGTTCCGGTTCGCAAACCGGGGAAGCTCCCCGCGAAGACGGTCGAGATCTCCTACCAGCTGGAGTACGGATCGGATCGGCTGGAGATGCACGAGGACGCGATTCGCTCGGGCCAGCGAGTGGTCATCGTGGACGACGTGCTCGCGACCGGAGGCACGGCGAGAGGGGTGGCGAGCCTGGTCGAGAAGGTCGGAGGCGAGGTCTCGGCCTTCAGCTTCTTCATCGAGCTCGATTTCCTGAAAGGACGCGACAGGCTCAGCGGGTA
>DAISKN010000870.1:0-2647 GCA_036820975.1 Acidobacteriota bacterium
TCGAAGAAGTCCTCGTGCAGCTTCCGGGTGCGACCCTCTTCGAGATCGGCGGTGCGCACGATGTCGAGCCGGGCGTCGAAGAGGCTTTCGGGCGTGACAGCGACTCCCGGCTTCACCTCGATCTGAAAGAGATCGGGTCCCTGGTTCGAGGGGGGGGCGAGCTCGCGAAGACCCCGGCACTGCCAGCAGGCGCCGGTTTTCTTGATGAGCTGGCACATCCCCTCGTAGGCCTCGGTCATCGAGCCCCGCGCCGCCGAGAGGTGGTGGCGGAACTGCGGCTCGGAGCAGCCGACCATCGAGGCCCCTTCCTGGGCGGTGAAGCCCAGCACTTCCTTCAGGAATATCGCCGCCTGCTTCTCGGGCTCGAGGGATCGCGCGAGGCACGAGAAGCAGAAGGCGATGTGCTCGCGGATCTCGAACGAAAAGTCGGGCCGCGCCATCATCGCCGCGACTTCCGCCATGCGCTCCGGATTGGCGCGGGCTCGGGCTTCTCCTTCGATCTGGGTCTCGACCCGCCATCGCTTCTTTCTCCGAAGGTGATCCAGAGAGACGTGGGTGGCGATGCCGAAGAGCCAGCTCTTGAATGGGGCTTCCCCGCGGAAGCTCGGGATCCGCTCGATGGCGCGCATCAGCGTCTCCTGGAGCAGGTCCTCCGCGTCCTCGCGGCTGGTGACCATTCGATAGATGTACCCGTAGAGAGGCTTTCTCCAGGGGGAAAGAAGGGCCTCGTTCGCCTCGCGATCTCCCGTGCGCGCCCGTTCGACGAGACGATCTTCTTCTTCGGTCATTTCGGCACCGGGCCGAGCGACTTCAGCTCTACCGGAGCGTCGCGAACGAACACGCTGATGTAGCCGTGCGGATCTCCTTCGAAGAGCGCCATGGGCGAGTGCGCGTGGTTGGCGACGGCGCCGATCTCCTCGCTCCGCACGTTCGGAGCGTAGATCATGAGGTGGGGCGGAGCAAGGATCAGCTCCGTTCCGTTCGAGGTAATGGCTTCCTTCGAGAGCATGTAGGAAATCCCCGTGCGGCTCGGAGCGCGGTACTCGCCGGACAGAAACCGGCGCGCCGTGTCCTGGCGTACCTCTTCCTCCGTCTTCCCCTGGATGCGCAGCTCGGCTTCGCGGATGTAACGGGGAAGGATGGTCTCCGAGCCGACGGCGTCGAAACAGACGGGCCAGCGGGTACCCGGATCGCTTCGTCCCACCATGCAGGAAAAGCCGTTCTTCCCCTCTTCCGCCTTGAAGTAGCCCTCGGGACCGAGTGCGTAGATGGTGGCCTCCTCGTTCCACGGGGGAAGCCCGGCGCTCCTGGCGAGAGCGACCTCCCGATCGGGGTCGAGAATCTCGTAGGGCGGATTCGCGGCTATCGACACCAATACCAGCAGACCCAGTGCCTGAATCATTGGGAGCACTCCTTCTCAGGAGTTAAGTCGTTCGAGCCCGGCGAAAACGCCAAAGCGTTGACGGAACGGGAGATTTCAGCCCACGAGGTAGGCGGCGGTTCCGACGGCGACGAGGCTGTCCTCGTCGTTATGGAGCTCCATGCGCGTCACTGCGACCTTGTTTCCCGAGCGCAGAAGGTAGGCGGAGGAGAGGAAGTGCCGGCCGGTTCCGGGCCGGAGGTAATCGACCCTCATGTCGATGGTGCCCACGTTCGCGAGCTTTTCGAGCTTCTCCTGGTGCGAGCTTCCGGTCGCGTTCTTCGCGGCGGACAGAAACGCCACGAGCCCTCCGGTCAGATCGAGCACCGCCGAGACGACGCCTCCATGGAGGCTTCCGCGCAGGAAGTTCCCCACGAGCTCGTCGCGGAAGTCGAAACGGACGCGGGCGCTCTCGAACGACATCGAATCGATGTGGATGCCGAGGAGCTTGTTGAACGGGATGCGCTCGCTGAAGATCTCGTGGACCGCGTGAAAGAGCGCTCCCTCCTCGTCCCGGGTTTCATCGGCCATGAGGCGGGATTATAGTCCCCCCGAGGGAAGAACCATGAAACTCGGACTTGGATTGCTTGCGGTGGCCCTTTCAGCCGGGGCCACTTTCGCGCAGACCCGCGACGCCGGCCCCTGGTGGCCGAACCCCCTCTGGGGCGCGGACGACCAGGCGGGAGGCTCCAACTGGATCACCGCCGAGAAAGTGCTCGAAGCCGTTCGGCTGGTGAGAACCGGGAGGATCTACGAGGTGGGCCAGGTATATGAGAAGAGCATGCCGTCCTTCGGTCAGAGGACCTATGCCCTCATCAGCCCCGGAGGCCCGACCTATTCGTTTCCGGGAGCGAATTCCCTCGTCGCCAACGACGAGTTCCTCTGCGCCGAGATCGGCCAGGTGGGAACCCAGTTCGACGGTCCCGGTCACATCGGGATGCGCATGACCATGGCGGACGGCGCGGTGAAAGACGTCTACTACAACGGGTTCACCGGGGACGAGATGTACAACCCCTACGGCCTTCAGAAGCTCGGCGTCGAGAACGTGAAGCCCGTCGTGACCCGCGGAGTTCTCATCGACCTCGCCGGATATGCGGGCGTCGAGAGCCTGCCGAACCGCTACGAGGTGACGGTCGAGGACGTGCGCGGGTCTCTCGAGAGGCAGGGAATGTCCGAATCCGATCTGCGGCCGGGAGACGCGCTCCTCTTCCGGTTCGGGTGGGCGCG
>DAISKN010000871.1:0-2637 GCA_036820975.1 Acidobacteriota bacterium
GCCGGATGGCCCGCTCCGCCGGGGTTCGGGTCGCCGTCGACAACACGGTGGCGACGCCCGTCCTGACGAGACCCCTGGAGCTCGGCGCCGATCTCGTCGTCCACTCGGCGACGAAGTACCTGAACGGCCACGGTGACGTCCTCGCGGGAGCGGTGCTGACCGCGCGCCGCGATCCCTTCTGGGAGCGTATTCGCTCTTGGCGGCGAAACACGGGAGCCGTGCTCGGACCGTTCGAAGCCTGGCTCCTGCAGCGCGGCATGCGAACGCTCTTCCTGCGAGTACAGCGGGCATCCGCGACCGCCTTACAGATCGCTCGGCGACTGGAGGGTAACCCGGCCCTTTCCGCCGTGCTCTACCCGGGCCTCGAATCGCACCCCGGCCACGAGATCGCGGCGCGCCAGATGATTGGCGGCTTCGGTGGGATGATGTCGATCCGCCTCGCCGGTGGGATCGAGCAGGCCCTCGCGGTCCGCGCGGCGGTCCGCGTCTTCAAACGCGCCACGTCCCTCGGCGGAACCGAAAGCCTGATCGAGCATCGACAGAGCATGGAGGGGCCGTCGTCGCCCGTTCCGGACGACGTTTTGCGCCTGTCGATCGGCCTCGAGGCGCCTGAGGATCTGATCGCGGATCTCGAGTCCGCGCTCGCCGCTGCTGACTCGGGAGCGTCCCCCGCCCCACCCGAGCGAGTCGAAGGCTTCGAGGCGAGATCGTCGGACGACCTCGTCGCGACCGTCCAAAGAGCGCTCGAGCGGAGCGTGATCCCGGCCGTCATCGCCCGCGGAGGAGGGCTGCGCGTCCTATCGGTCGAGGCTGGAGTGGCGATTCTCGAGTTCATCGGATCCGCGGGCGCGGTCCTGCCGCTGGTCTCGCGCATCGAGGCCCAGTTGAGCGCTGCCGTTCCCGAAGTCATGAGCGTGCGATTGGTTCCGCCGCCCAGCTCGCCTGCGCCACCGCCGGACGCCGACGGAATCCTCGAAACGACGCTTCGGGTCCTCGAGTGGGACATCAACCCCGCGCTCGCCGCGCACGGGGGTCGCGTCGTCGTCGAAGGCGTCGATAGAGGATGGATCCGCCTCCGCTTCGAGGACGGATGCCATGGCTGCAGCATGGCGGAGGTGACGCTCCGGCAAGGGATCGAGCCGATGCTCCGCAAGCAAGTTCCCGACGTGGTGGGAATCATCGACGTCACGGATCACGCGGCGGGCACCCATCCCTTCTTCTCCGCCGAGAAGCGGTGATGGGGTCGAACGACTCGGGGCGTTTCCACCAATCGAGTGCCCCAGTGGACGTCGGCTTGAAGGCCGCATCATCGGCTCCCTTCCGCTTGCAGTAGGCGATCCGGCCGACCCGGCACCATCGCGGACGTGCGCTCTGACCTGCGCGATTTTTCACGGGAATGAGCGAAATCGCTCACCCGCGGTGGTAGCGGCCCGATCATTCGCTTCGTGCCGCACGCCCTTGGAGACGCTTCCGAATCGGCAAAGCTCTTGCAGGCGTAGAAAGGGCGCGCGGGGATTCCAACCTCGTCGGGCGCGCTGACCACATGTCATTCTCGAAACGAATCGTGATTCTGGGAGGAGGTGTCGGTGGCCTCGTCGCGGCCAACGAGCTCGCCCGGCTTCTTCCCCGTTCTCACCGCATCCTCCTCGTCGAGAGGAGTGGCACCCACGCTTTTGCACCATCCTTTCTCTGGCTGATGACCGGCGGACGGCATGCGGCGGAGATCACGCGTCCTCTCCGCGCGCTGGTGCGGCCCGGCGTAGAAATCGTCCAGGCCCAAGCGCGCGCCATCGACCTCGCGAGCGGCCGGGTCGTGGCCGACGGCGAGGCCATCGCCTACGACTACCTCGTCGTGGCGCTCGGCGCGGAGCTCGCTCCGAGCGCGATCCCAGGGCTCGAAAGCGCGCACACGTTCTACACGCTCGAGGGAGCAGAGAAGCTCCGGGATGCTCTCGCGAGCTTCGGCGGTGGCACCGTCGCCGTCGTGGTGAGCGCGCTTCCCTACAAGTGTCCGGGCGCGCCCCATGAGGGCGCGATGCTTCTCCGAGACTACTTCCGGAGCCGGGGCCTCGAGAGCAAGGTCGAGATCCACCTCTTCACGCCCGAGGCCCAGCCGATGCCGGTGGCGGGACCGGAGCTGGGCGCGGCCGTGCGAGAGATGCTCGAGAGCCGAGATATCGTGTTTCAAGCCTCTCACAAGCTCGTGGCCGTGCACCCCGAGGGTCGCGATCTCGCGTTCGAAGGGAAACCCTCGATTCGATACGACCTGCTCGTTGCCATCCCGCCGCACCGCGGTCCGCGCCTGGTTCAGGAAGCGGGGCTGTCGGACGAGACCGGCTGGGTGCCCGTGGATCGGCGCACGCTTGCGACCGGCCACGAGCGTGTATACGCCATCGGTGACGTGACGCTGGTTCCCATTCCGGGCCGGTGGAAGCCGGACGTCCCCCTCATGCTCCCGAAGGCAGGCGTTTTCGCCCACGGACAAGCCCTGGTAGTCGCACGGCGAATCGCGGCCGAGATCGCCAGGATGAGCGTGGAGGAAGAATTCCGTGGGGAGGGCTACTGCGCGCTCGAGGCGGGCGAGGGTTCCGCCGGATTCGCGTTCGGCGATTTCTTCGGGGAGCCGTCGCCCGAGAT
>DAISKN010000872.1:0-2627 GCA_036820975.1 Acidobacteriota bacterium
GGTCGGCCTCGCCCGCCCCGGCGACTTCGGCGCCGACGTCTGCCACCTCAACCTCCACAAGACGTTCTGCATCCCGCACGGAGGAGGCGGTCCGGGCATGGGCCCGATCGGCGTCGCCTCGCACCTCGCGCCGTTTCTTCCCGGCCATCCGCTCGCGCAGGTCGGCGGAAAGGACGCCATCGGTCCCGTCTCAGCGGCCCCTTACGGAAGCCCGGCGATTCTCACCATCTCCTGGGCGTACATCCGGATGATGGGTGCTTCGGGCCTGACCGACGCGACCCGCATCGCCATCCTGAACGCGAACTACATGGCGAAGCGCCTCGAGTCCCACTACCCGCTGCTCTACAAGAACGAGAAGGGTCGGGTGGCGCACGAGTTCATCCTCGACTGCCGCCCTCTCAAGAAGAGCGCTTCTATCGAGGTCGAGGACATCGCCAAGCGCCTCATGGATTACGGATTTCACGCCCCCACGATCTCGTTTCCCGTCGCGGGGACGCTCATGATCGAGCCCACGGAGAGCGAGTCCCGAGAGGAGCTCGATCGCTTCTGCGACGCGCTCATCCAGATCCGCGAGGAGATGCGCGCCATCGAGACCGGCAAAGCGGACCCGAAGGACAACGTCCTCAAGAACGCGCCCCACACGGCGTCGGCCATCGTCTCGAGCGCCTGGTCTCATCCCTATTCGAGGGAGGAGGCCGCGTTTCCCGCGCCCTGGGTCAAGGTGCACAAGTTCTGGCCGCCGGTCGCCCGTATCGACAACCCCTACGGCGATCGGAACCTCATGTGCGTCTGTCCTCCGCTCGAGGATTACGCGACGTGAATCTCGACCGTCCGATCGTAGCCGCCGCGGCCCAGATCGCTCCCGTCTTCATGAAGAAGAAGGAGTCGATCGAGAAGTACGCCGAGGCGATCCACGACGCGGGCAAGCGGAAGGTCGACCTCCTCGTCACCCCGGAGACGGGAATCCCGACCTACCCGTACTGGCGCAACAACTTCGGCTACACCTCGACCGAGTCCGCGGCGCTCTGGAAGGACACGGTGGTCGCGTTCTACGACCAGTCGGTGCGCATACCGAGCCGCGAGACGGAGATCCTCTCGAAAGCGGCGGCGTCGGCGGGGGTGGTGGCGGTCGTCGGCCTCAACGAGCAGGACGATCGCGAGGGCTCGGCGACGCTCTACAACACGATGCTCTTCATCGACCGCGACGGGACCCTCCTCGGACGCCACCGGAAGCTCATGCCCACGCACCAGGAGCGCTTCTTCTGGGGCCGCGGGGAAGCCTCCGACCTCCGGGTGTTCGACACCCACTTCGGAAAGCTCGGGGGTCTCGTCTGCTTCGAGAACCACATGACGCTCCTGAAGGCGGCGATGGCGACGAAGGGCGAGGAAGTGCACGCCGCCTGCTGGCCGGGCTGGTGGAGCTACGGGGGCAAGGGGAACTCGATCCGCGACATGTCGGGAGAGGTGAGGCCCCTCTACCTCTCCGATCAGGACTCGGCGATCCGCGAGTACGCGTTCGAGACCCAGACGTTCGTGGTGAGCTCCTCGATGTACATGCCCGAGAGCGCCGTTCCCGACGACTTCCCGTTCAAGAAGACCGCTGCCTGGAAGTGGGCCATGGGAGGAAGTGCTATCGCCAACCCCTTCGGAGCCTACGTGTGCGAGCCGGTCTTCCACCGCGAGGAGCTGGTGGTGGGCGAGCTCGATCCCCGGGACCGGATCGTCGCCAAGAACGTCTTCGACTGCATGGGGCACTACAGCCGCTGGGACGTGGTGTCGCTCCGCCTGAGCGACGAAGACTGCGGCCCCACCGGGCCCACGCGCGCCCGCCGCATCCGCTGGGAGCAGCTCGAGCGGGTGGCCGAAAAGCACGCTCTTCCCGCGGAAAAGCTCGAGGCCATCGCCCGCGACCTCGAGGGGCTCGCCGTCGAAGTCGAGCCGTAACTCCTTCTATCCTGCGCCGATTCTGATATACTCCACGCTTCCCGAAAACGAGTATGTTTGGCCGCAAGGAAATCGGTCTCGCTCTCGACTCGCGGGAGTGCGTCGTGCTCTCTTCCCGGCGGAAAGGGGAGATCGAGGAGATCCATCATCCCGCGCTCGCCCAGGTCAAGGGCGGCGAGATCCAGGCCGTCGGCCAGCGTGCCTACCGCCTGGTGGGGAAATCGCGCGACGTGGTGTCGGTCTTCCCCGGCCGGGTGGAGGACCCAAAGATTCTCGGAAGCTACCTCCAGCGGGTGGTCCCCCGGGGCTCGTTCGTCCGCCAGGTGCTCTGGGCGAGCGTCCCCACCGGCTCTGGCATGCAGTCGCTCTTCAACCTCCGGCACTGTTTCGAAGGCAGCATCCGCCCCAAGGAGACGGTTCTCGTCCCGGATCTGGTCGCGGCCGCGGTCGGCTGCAACCTTCCGGTCCTTCGCTCGGACGACGACTCGCACCGCGCCCGGATGGTGATCCATGTCGGAGCGAGCCGGATCTCGGGCGGAGTCTTCGTCGACGGAGGCCTGACCGGGCTCATCGTCAAGGAGCAGAGCTGGGACCAGCTCGTCCGCGAGGTCCAGGAGAACCTCCAGTTCCGGCTGGGGGCGACCCTCGGGTTCAACACCTATTTCAAGGTGATCCGGTCTCTC
>DAISKN010000873.1:0-2621 GCA_036820975.1 Acidobacteriota bacterium
CCGAGATCCCGAACGGTGTCCACCCACCCCATGAGCGTGACCTGGGCGCCCACCGCGCCCGGTCCGAGCGCGCCGCAGCTGTGGGTTCGTTTCCAGGCGCTCACGAGGCGCGCCTCTGGCGCAGGTAGTCGTTCTTGAGGCTGCAGTAGGACTCCGCGGAGCGCCGAATGCCCAGGATCTCCTCCTCGGTGAGATCGCGCACCACTCTCGCGGGAATGCCTCGGGCGAGCTTCCCCGCGGGAACGACGGTGCCGGGGCTCACCACCGACCCCGCGGCCACGAACGAGCCCTCCTCTACCACCACGCCGTCGAGAAGCACCGCACCCATGCCGATGAGAGAGCCCCGCTTCACGTGGCAGCCGTGGAGGATCGCCCGATGGCCGACGGTGACGTCGTCCTCGAGGATGGTGGGGTTCTTTCCCTCGTTCACGTGCATCACCGTCAGGTCCTGGACGTTGGTGCGGGCGCCGATGCGGATGAAATGGACGTCGGCGCGGACGACCGAGCCGAACCAGACGCTGGCGTCTTGTCCGATGACCACGTCGCCGACCACCGTCGCGTTCTCGGCTATGAACGCGCTCTCGTGGATCCGCGGAATCTTGTCGCGATAGCTCTGAATCAAGAAGCTTCCTCTTTCACGGGAACGAGCCAGATCAGGTCGCGGGAAAAATCGTAGGTGACGGAAAGACTCAGGAGAAGATCGGCGCCTATGACCCCGACGGCGGTTCCGCCGTAGGGGAGCTCCTTCATGACCCCGAGGACCACCGGCATATTCTTCGCTTCGAACGCTCCGATACGAACCGAGGCGATCTCGGCGCCGTTGGCGCCCTTGGGGGCGAAGCCTTTTTCCACGGCCCATTTCTTGTCGAGCACGGTTCCCGACGTTCCGGCGTCGAGAATGAAACGGACTTCCTCGACGGAATCACCGGGATCGGCGGCATCGGCCGCGCCCGCGCGGGAGAGCCCGACGGGGACCACGAGAAACCGGCCCGAGGACTCGAACGAAGCACCGCCTTCGGGTACTTCGGGGGGCGAGCTCTCCAGATAGAGGAGCCGGCGCGGGTAGTGGACGGTGAGCCGGAGGGGCTCGAGCAGATCTCGGCCGATACGACCGTAGCTCCGGAGTCCGCCCATTCCCGTCCCATCCTCGCCCTCGATCAAGAGCGTCCTCACCATGGGGAACGCGAGCTCGCCGACTTTGAGCTCGTCGAGGAGCACGACGGGCACTTTCTCCTTCTTGCCGTAGTAGTCGATCTCCGCCTGTCCCTGGCTCGCGAGCTGAAGGCCGCTTCCATCCACCACCAGCGTGTCCAGCACGAAGTCGTTGAAGCTCGGATCGATCACCAGGCGGTGCCCGCCCGAACCGTTCAGCTTCACCCGCACGATCGGGAGAGCCGACTGGTCGATGGTCTCGAAACGGATCCATTGCGGGCCCGCCGCGGGGGCGGTCTGAGCCTGAAGGTTGGCTGCCGCGGAGGCGGCGAGCACGGCGACTCCCAGCCTCTGAAGGGTGCTCATTGCATGCCTTTCAATCCAAAGACCATAGCAAATTTGGAACGCCAATGCTCGACTATAATCCCGCGCCGTGGACCATCGCCTCGCTTCGAGGGACAAGATTGCCGCTCTCCTCGCGTACTTCGCGCTGACTCTGGCTCTCACCTATCCCCTGGTCCTGCGGCCGGCGACCGCGAACCGGCTCGACAGCCCGGACGCCCTACTCAACAGTTGGATCGTCTCCTGGTGCCTCTATCAGCTCCCGCGGGATCCCCTGCATCTGTTCGACGCCAACATCTTCTTTCCCGAAAAGGGGACCCTCGCGCTTTCCGAGAATCTCCTCACGGGCGCGCTCTTCGCCTCCCCGGTGTCGCTCTTTTCGAGCTCCCCCGTCCTGCTGTTCAACGCCGTGCTCCTCGCGGCCTTCATCGGAAGCGCGTACGCCGCGTTTCTTCTCGCCTTTGATCTCACCGGGAGCCGCCTCGCCGCCGGGCTCGCGGGAATCCTCTTCGCCTTCGCCCCCTACCGATTCGCCCACATCCCGCACCTCCAGCTCCAGCTCGCCTTCGGCATACCCCTGACCCTCTACTTCACGCGCAGAATTCTCGAGGGCCGCCCCGGACTCGGTCCTGTCGTCGGGCTCGCCCTCACCATTCCTCTCACCTTCGGCTCCAGCGTCTACTACAGCGTCTACG
Source organism: Acidobacteriota bacterium (assembly GCA_036820975.1). Classification (GTDB taxonomy): domain Bacteria; phylum Acidobacteriota; class Vicinamibacteria; order Marinacidobacterales; family SMYC01; genus DAISKN01. Next base: position 2,190 of record DAISKN010000873.1, read on the forward strand.
GGGCGACCGTCGTCCCGGTGCTCGTGCTCTTCGAGCTCTCGGCTGTCGAGGCTGGACGAAGACCTGGAGCGCTCGCCCGCCTCGGCCTCGCCGCGGCGGCGGGAGGGCTCCTGACTCTTCCCCTGGCTCTTCCCTACTGGAGCAAGCAGAGCTCGGGAATGGTGCGATCGCTCGAGACCGCGTCGGAGTTCTCCGCGAGCGGCATCGACTACCTTTCGAGCTTCTCCCGGCTCCACGGATTCCTTCCGAAAGCGAGCGAGCCCCTGTTTCCGGGGTTCGTCGCGATCGGGCTCGCGGCGGCGGCCTTCTGGGCTCCTTCGAACGAACGCCGTCGCGCTCTGGTGTGGGTCGCGATCGCTCTCGTCGGGATCGCTCTTTCGCTCGGCCCGTCTCTCGGGGTGTTCTCGGCCCTCTTCGAAGTGTTTCCTCCCT
>DAISKN010000874.1:0-2617 GCA_036820975.1 Acidobacteriota bacterium
GGGCGCCCGATTATCGAGAAGTACGGCGAGGGCATCCAGTTCGGAACCTACGCGCTCTGGGGTCTTGCCCGTGCCGAGGTCCTCGTCGAAGGGCTCAAGCGCTCGGGGCGGGAGCTCACGCGCCTCAAGCTCCTCCAGTCGCTCGAGACCATCCACGATTGGGACGAGAACTTCCTGTCCCACCCGATCGGCTTCGATGCGGAGAACCACCAGGGGTTGAACGCGGTCAAGCTGAGCAAGGCGGAGGGTGGGACTCTGGTCCACCTTTCCGATTGGATGGAACCCTAGCGCTCACGCGTCAAGATGTCGCGAGCCCGCCTTGACCGGCCGAGCCCGCCTGAATAGAATCCTCCGGTCCGCGACGTTGGCCTCCTGCTCTTCCCAGAGAGCAAATCATTCGCGCAGCCGCCGAGAAAGCCGGAATTCCTCTTCCCGATGATTCGGCGGCCTGCCGATGGCGGCCGCGGCGTCGGAGGGAGGGCGCGGCGATGAAGTTCGGGAGGATGCTCCGGAAGCTCCGCGAGGAGAAACACATCAGCATCGCGAAATTCGCGAGAATCGTCGGAATGAGCCCCACGTACCTCGCGCCCATCGAGCGGGACGTCTTTCCCCCTCCTGCGGAATCCAAGGTGGTGCGGATCGCGCGGGCTCTCGACCAGGATCCCGACGAGTTCCTCGCGCTCGCGGGACGGATCGGCACCGATCTGAGGCGGATCATCTACCGTCAGCCCCGGCATGCGGCCGAGCTTCTCCGCGCGATCGACGGCTTGCCGCGGGAGGCGATCGACGAGCTGGTGGAAGCCGCGCGGCGTAAGAATCGCCGAACGGGCGCCCGGCGCCTGCGGCAGGTATAGAACAGTTTCCAGTTGCCAGTTTCCGCGAAGCGCGCACGGACGCACCGGCCGACTGGAAACTGGCAACTGCAAACTGGCAACTGCATTACAATCCACCCCTACGATGACCGAGCCGGCCGGGGGGTTTCCCGATCTGAGGATCGTTCCCGTGGCCGACCTTCTTCTTCACGAGAGGGTCGACCTCGAGCGGGTCACACGTCTCATCGATCGCCTCTCCGCCGACGGCATCCTGAAGAACCCTCCGATCGTCGCCAGCCTTCCCGGAAGCGACCGGTTCCTCCTCCTCGACGGCGCCAACCGGGTCTCCGCCATCCAGAACCTCGACATCCCTCACCTGATCGTCCAGGTCGAGCCGTTCGAGAACGCGAATCTGGAGATCCGGCACTGGAACCATGTCGTTCGCGACATCGAAGCCCGCGAGCTGCTGCGGAAGGCGAAGGAGATTCCCGGCGTGTCCGTCCGGGAGGGAAGCCCCGGGGATTCGATGAAGGAGGAGGGATTCCTCGCGAGCGTCACCACCGGAGAGGATCGCTCGCTCTACCTCTTCGATACGGGGCGCCTCGCCGACCGGGTCGAGCACCTTCACGCCGTGGTCGACGTCTACTATCGCGGTGAAGCCCGCATGGATCGCGTGAACCATTCGGACGTGGCCGCGCTGAAGCAGCACCACCCGCACTTCGGCGCCCTGGTCTCCTTTCCCGATTTCATCAAGGCCGATGTTCGCGCGGTCGCCGAGGGAGGACATCTCCTCCCGTCGGGGGTCACCCGCATCCTCGTTCCCCGCCGCGTGCTGGGATTCAACCTCCGGCTTCCGCTACTGAAGTCGAACCTCCCGCTCGAGGAGAAGCGGCGCTGGCTCGCGGAGGAGATGCGCCACAAGGTGGCCGAGCACAAGGTGCGCTACTACCAGGAGCCGACCTTCGTCTTCGACGACTGATTTCCCACTCATGAAGGATCACAAGACCGCGCTCTCGGACCTTGCCTCCGCCCAGTGGCGGCTCGCCCTCACCCTGACCGCGGCGATGATGGCCGTCTACTTCAGCTTCATCCTGCTGGTGGCCTTCGCCAAGCCCCTGCTCGGAACCCTACTCGTTCCCGGCTTGAGCCTCGGGACTCTTCTGGGGGCGCTCACTATCGTATCCGCCTGGATACTCATCTGGATTTACGTCCGCTGGGCCAACGATCACTACGATCGGACGGTGACCACGCTCCGAGGTCGGGACTGATGGGCACCGTCGACCCCGTTGCCATCGGCTTCTTCTTCGTCTTCATCATGCTCACGCTCGGCATCACCTACTGGGCGGCGAGGAAGACCAGGACCGCGGAGCACTTCTACGCGGCGGGGCGGAGCGTCACCGGACTCCAGAACGGGCTCGCGCTCGCCGGCGACTACATGAGCGCCGCGAGCTTTCTCGGGATCGCAGGCCTCGTGGCGCTCTCCGGGTTCGACGGCCTCATCTATTCCATCGGATTCCTCGTGGGCTGGCCCATCGTGATGTTCCTCATCGCCGAGCCCCTCCGGAACCTGGGAAGGTACACCTTCGCCGACGTCGTTGCCTACCGGCTCTCGCAGCGCCCGGTTCGCGTCGCCGCGGCGTTCGGGACGCTCTCGGTCGTGGCCTTCTACCTCATCGCTCAGATGGTGGGAGCGGGAAATCTCATCCGGCTGCTCTTTGGCCTGTCGTACGAGCTCGCGGTGGTCATCACCGGCGGAGTGATGCTTCTCTACGTTCTCTTCGGAGGAATGATCGCGACGACCTGGG
>DAISKN010000875.1:0-2617 GCA_036820975.1 Acidobacteriota bacterium
ACGGCATCACCCGACTGGGCGCAACGTGGTCCGGACTTACCCATCGTGCTCGTTCCCCCGGGTAGGCCGAGACCGCCAGTGGTTCAAGTCCTCCCAGGGTCTCGATGCCCTGGAAACGCCTCGTGTGGTCTTTTTTTGCGGCTGCGCGATTCTGGATTCCGAGTGCTGATCGCGACGAAACGTCAGGGTCGCAGCCTTTCGGACCTCGACCAGTCCTCGTCTCGCATCGGAGTATCGAGCTCGAACCTGTAATTCTTTGGCTTTCCCAATCCCAACACGTCGATTTCAAAGGTCTCCACCTTCAAAAGGGTCTGCGACTCCCGCTCCATCTCCCGAATCTCGTCGAATTGCCATCGCCACTGGTGGTCGTTGGAAGAGAACCCTATGCCCCACCTCTCCAGACTGAGAGTTCCGGTGCAGTTCCCGATCCGATGGTTGTGCTTGGCCTGGAACGAGAGGGGCAGCCGTTCCTTCCACATTTCGTCGTCCACCCGCACCAGGAGCTCGATGGCGCCGGCGAACGAGGGGGTTCTCTCGAGGAGCGTTTCGAGATTGGTCTTGCTCTGCTGCCACTCTTCTCGTTCGAAGGCGAGCCGCGCCTCGTAGAACAGGTTCGCGTCGGCCTGGTCTTGAGGTTCGCTCTTGAACGGCACTTCGACAGGGCTCCCGTCGGCCTGGTCTTGAGGTTCGCTCTTGAACGGCACTTCGACAGGGCTCCCGTCGGCCTGGTCTTGAGGTTCGCTCTTGAACGGCACTTCGATAGGGCTCCCGTCGGCGGTCGACCCTCGCCCGAGCTTCTCGTTCACTCTCTGCAGAAGCTCTGGTGCACCTTCGAATTTCGGATTTCGTGCCAGGAGGTTCACCAGGACCGCCCGGGCAACCCCGAGATCGCTTCTGTCGAGAGCTTCGCTCGCCAGGCGATAAAGCTCGGCTTCGGACTCTCCTGGAGGTATGGCCGAAGGCGAAGCCGCTCCACCCGGCGCCGCCGGTTGGCTTTGATTCCCGGCCTTCTTCACCATCGCGATCGAGACGACCGCGACCACGAGAACGATGGAGAGAGTCGCAATGTGTGCGCGTCGTAGCCTCCTCGGCGGCTGGGAGGGCCCGGGCGAGGGCCGGGGAGAGTCGCCGATGGCGATGGCGCCGGTCTCCCGCGGAGCTTCCCGCTCGCGCTCCCCGCGGAGTCCCTGAGCAGTCTCGAAAAGGGCCGTCTTCAGCTCGGATGCGTCCGCGAATCTCGCCTCGGCATCCTTCGAGAGACAACGGAGTACCGTCGCCATCAGCGCTGGAGGTATCGCCTCATCGACCTCGGTCGGCGGCGCCGGTTCGTCGAAGAGGATGCCTTTCGCGATGGCGGCGATGGAGTCACCGGTGAAGGGCAGTTTGCCGGTGAGCATCCGGTAGAGAACCACACCGAAGGCGAAGAGGTCCGTTCTCTGATCGATTCTCCCTTTCGACAGCTGCTCGGGAGCCATGTAATGCGGGCTTCCCAGCACCTCGTCCGCCTGGGTCATTTCGGAGCCGACGACGTGCGCGATGCCGAAGTCCATGATCTTTGGAAGACCTTCGTCGGTCACGATGATGTTCGCGGGCTTGATGTCGCGATGGACGATCCCCTGCCGGTGGGCGTACCCGAGCGCGTCCAGGATTCCATCGGCGAGTCGCAAGGTCTCGGCGATCGGCAGCGGGCCGGGACGCAGTATCTCCTGCAGCGTCCTTCCCTTCACGTACTCCATCACGATGAAGGGCGTCTGCTCGCCGGTATGACCCACGTCGAATACGGTGACGATTCCAGGATGCGACAGTCTCCCCGCGGCTTTCGCCTCGCGCTGGAACCGCTCGCGATACTTCTCGAGCTCCGGCGCGGTCAGCTGGACCGCGGTCTGGACCAGCTTGATGGCGACGGGCCTGTCGAGGGCCGGGTCGGTGGCGAGGCAGACCGTCCCCATGGATCCGCGGCCGAGCAGTTGCTGGACCTCGTATCTCCCGAATTTCTTCCCCGGCTCGGCCGGGCCGGGCACTTCCAGTCCAGGGAATTCGATCTCCAGAGGGTCTGCCGCCTCAGCGGTGCCGAGCCAAATCGTCGTGCGCGGGCTTTCCTCCTGCGCGCCTGGACTCTCCAGGTCGAGAACTCCGGCGGCGACGAGGGCGAAGATCGATCGAAGCGTCTTGTCCTCGTCCAGTGGGGAACCGGCGACGATGTCCTCGATGCTGGCGACACCGTTCGCCTGGTACAAGAGCCATTCGACCGACGAGCTCATGCTTCCGTCTTCGTGGGGAGTGAGCGACGACCTCGCGGGGAGGCGCAGCACTGCCTTCCGATCACCGAGGCCGGCGTGCACGACTTCGGGATCCTCGATGCTCCGGATGCCGTCGAGGATCATCTCGGTCACGGAGAGGGACAGCGCCGTGCCGTCCCGAATCGATATTCTGCGCTGCTCGAAGAAAAACTCTCCCTGCGTCCAGTCGAATAACGACCGCACGATCTCTCTCGTGCGTTGCAGGGCATAGCGCGCGACATCCTCGGGCGAGGTCAATCCCATGTCCGCCAGCGTCTTGCCCAGAGTCTCCCCCGTCTCCAGCATCCGCTTCAGCGCCAGGTCAAGATCCGTTGGGC
>DAISKN010000876.1:0-2600 GCA_036820975.1 Acidobacteriota bacterium
CCCGCCTCCGACGACTCCCATCGCCTTGCCGCGGAAGAGCGCTCCGTCGCAGGTGGCGCAGGCGGAGACGCCGCGGTTCTGGAGCCTCTTCTCGGACTCGAGATCGAGCCATTTCGCGGCGGCTCCGGTGGCGATGATGATGGCATCCGCGAGATACGTGTCTTTCACCGTACGGATGCGGAAGGGCCGCGAGGCGATGTCCACCTCGGTCGCGTCGGCGTAGACCACCTCCGTCCCGAAGCGCTCCGCCTGCTTGCGGAAGAGCTCCATCATCTCGGGGCCGGTCACCCCCTCGGGGAATCCCGGGTAGTTCTCTACCTCCGTCGTGAGCATGAGCTGACCTCCGGGAATCCCGATTCCCGGGTCGGCCCCGGAGGCGGCGAGGATCAGAGGCGCGAGCTCCGCGCGAGCGGCATAGACCGCGGCGGTGTACGCCGCCGGACCGCTGCCGATGATGAGCACCCGTCTTTTCGTCGTGGTCGTCGTGGTCGTCATGGCGCTCCTGCCACGTGCCGTTCGACGAGACGAGCCAGGTTCTCCTTCGAGGTCACTCCCACCACCTGTTCCTTGACCTCGCCTCCCTTGAAGATCATGATCGTGGGAATCCCGCGGATGTCGTACTTCTCCGACGTCGCGGCGTTCTCATCCACGTTCAGCTTCCCCACCCGGAGGCGTCCCGCGAACTCCTCCGCGAGAGCCTCGATCGAAGGCGCCATCATCTTGCAGGGAGCGCACCACTCGGCCCAGAAGTCCACGAGGACCGGCTGCGGGGACGAAAGGACGTCTTCTTTCCACTTCTCGTCTGTGAGCGTGAGCACTTTTTCGGGCATGACCTGCCAAACTAACAAACGCGCGGAGACGCCGTCAACCTCGACCGCCGGGCCGCCTCAAGGCGCGTGCTATCCTCCCCGCATGTCGAGAGCGACGCGCGCGACGAGCCCTGGATTCCACCCCACGCGCTCCAAAGGCCAATGCTTCCTCAAGGACGAGCGCTACGTCGAGAGAATCGTCCAGGCGATAGCGCCCCGGCCCGGCGAGACGCTCCTCGAGATCGGCGCCGGTCAAGGTCAGCTCACGCTTCCTCTCGCCCGCGCCGGAGCGACGGTCGTCGCCATCGAGTCGGACCGAAGACTCGCCGAAGAGTTGCGGGGGACGCTTCAAGCCTTCGCCGGCGTCGAGCTTCTCGCGGCCGACGCGCTCCGGGTCGACTTCCGCGACCTCGCCCACGCTCACGGCCCGGGGAAGCTCCGCGTCGTCGGAAACCTCCCCTACTCCGTCGCCGCGCCGATCCTTCTCCGGCTCCTCAACGTCCGCGAATGCTGGAGCGAGCTGACACTCATGTTCCAAAGCGAGGTCGCCGAACGATTGACGGCGAAGCCGGGGACCAAGGCCTACGGGTTTCTCACCGTGGTCGCTCAGCGGGCGGCCAGAGTGAGCATTCTTTTTCGGATCCCGCCCGACGCCTTTCGTCCGCGGCCGCGCGTAGTCTCGGCGCTCCTCCGCTTCGAGATGCGCGAAGTGGACTCGCGCGATGCGGCGGTCGACGAGAAGCTCTTCCGGGGTCTCGTCCGAGGGCTGCTCGCGCACCGCCGAAAGACCATCGGCAACAACATCAAGCACCTGGAGCCGAGCGGTCTTTCTCGCGAGGCGACACTGAGCGCCCTCCAGACCCTGGGAATCGACCCCGCTCGCCGGGCGGAAACCCTGGGCGTCGAGGAATTTGCGGAGCTCTCCCGCATATGCGCCGGGGTCCTTTGACCTCCCTCTTTTTTGCGTTTCCTGGACTTTTATCTGATAGTATGAAGCGATTTCTGAGCCCTGGGAAGCTAAACCCCTGTAGTCAATGGTGAAATCTGCGCAACGAGCGCCGCACCTGGAGGTGCTGCCGCTCGGAGGACTCGGCGAGTTCGGCCTGAACATGATGGCCTACCGCCTCGGAAACGACATCCTCGTCGTGGATTGCGGGATCATGTTCCCGAGCGCCGACACGCCGGGAGTCGATCTTCTCCTTCCCGATACGAGCTACCTCGCGGCGCACCGGGAGCTCGTCCGCGGAATCGTCCTCACGCACGGCCACGAGGATCACATCGGGGCGCTTCCGTTCGTTTTGCGCGCCCACCCGGTGCCGGTCTACGGCACGAAGCTCACCCTGGGAATGTGCCGGCGACGGCTCGAGGAGCACGGCCTTCTCGACAGGGTGGAGCTCCGCGAAGTGGCGCCCGGGGAGCGGGTCGCGATCGGAGCGTTCGACCTCGAGTTCATCTACGTATCCCACAGCCTCGCCGACGCCGTCGCCATCGCCATAGGAACTCCGCAGGGCGTCCTGCTCCACACGGGCGACTTCAAGATCGACGAAGGGCCTCCCGTCGGCCCGCCCATCGACATGAAGCGGCTCGGCGAGCTCGGGCACCGCGGGGTCCTCTGCCTTCTCTCCGACAGCACCAACAGCGAGGTGCCCGGGAGGAGCGGTCCGGAGAACGCGGTCTCGAAGGGCTTCGACGAGGTCCTCCGCGACGCTCCCGGGCGGGTCTTCCTCTCGTGCTTCACCTCGAGCACCCATCGCCTCCAGATCGCGCTCGACCTCGCGGCGAAGCACGGGC
>DAISKN010000877.1:0-2597 GCA_036820975.1 Acidobacteriota bacterium
CCGCTCCGGCGGCGAGGAGCGCCTCGACCACCTTCGCGTTTCCGCGCTGTGCAGCGAACATGAGCGCCGTCGAGCCTTCCCCGTCTCTGGCGTTGACCTCCGCTGCGGAGGCCAGGAGAGACGAAAGCCGCTCCCAGTCGCCGTCGCGCGCGGCGACGACCAGCTCCTGGGCCGCCAGCAAAACCATCCAAGCGAGCACGCTCGTCACGCCCGAAGTATAGACCCGGCTCTTCGATTGAGCTAGGCTGGGCGGATCCGCCATGAAGAAAGTCGGTTTCGTCAGCCTTGGATGCCCCAAGAACCTCCTGGACAGCGAGGTGATGCTCGGGCACCTGACGGGCTCGGGGTACGAGCTCGTTCAGAAGCCCGAGGAAGCCGAGGTCCTCGTGGTGAATACCTGCGGGTTCATCGAGGCGGCGAAGCAGGAGAGCATCGACACCATCCTCGAGATGGCGAAGCACAAGACGAACGGCAAGTGCCGCCGGCTCGTGGTCACGGGATGTCTCGCGCAGCGCTACTCGCAGGACATCGCCCGGGATATCCCCGAGGTGGACGTCGTCTTCGGACTCGATCAGCTCGACACCGTCGTCGACGCCTGCGAGAGTGGGGAGCGCCGGGTCGAGGACGTCCGGGCGGACGGCTCCGCGGCTTATCTGTACGATCACCTCGCGCCCCGGGTCCTCACGACGCCCTCGCACTACGCCTACTTGAAGATATCGGAGGGCTGCGACTATCCCTGCGCGTTCTGCATCATCCCCAAGATCCGGGGCTCGTACCGCAGCCGCGATCCGGAGTCCATCCTGGAGGAGGCCGAATCGCTCGCCGCCCGCGGCATCCGGGAGCTGGTTCTCATCGCGCAGGACACCACCCGCTACGGCGCGGAGCTCGGCCTGAGACACGGTCTCGCCTCGGTGCTGCGCCAGCTCGCGAAGATCGACGGCATCGAGTGGGTGCGTTTCCTCTACGCCTATCCCACGACGGTTTCCGACGAAGTCCTCGAAGCCCTCGCCTCCGAGCCCAAGCTGTGCCGTTACGTGGACATCCCGCTTCAGCACGCGAGCGACCCCATCCTGAAGGCCATGAAACGGCCCGGCACCGGAGCTTCGAACCTCGCTCTCCTGCGGCGCATCCGGGACGCGGTTCCCGGAGTCGCGGTTCGCAGCTCCTTCATCGTGGGCTTTCCGGGCGAGAGCAAGGCGGACTACGACGCACTGCTTCGGTTCTGCGCCGAGGCGGAGCTCGACCACCTGGGGGTTTTCACCTACTCGAACGAAGAGGGAACCGCCGCTTTCGTTTCCGAGGAGGCGATTTCGGAGGAGGAGAAGACGCAAAGGCGCGACAAACTGATGCGCCAGCAGAGAAGGATCTCCCTCGCCAAGAATCGCGCCCGGGTGGGCCAGGAGCTGCGGGTTCTCGTCGAGGGTACGTCGGAGGAGACCGATCTCCTCCTCCAGGGAAGGGCCGAGCACCAGGCCCCCGGAATCGACGGCGTCGTGCTGATCAACGAAGGCGAAGCCGCACCGGGCTCGTTCGCGACCGTCGAGGTCCTGGAGGCGCATCCCTACGATCTCGTGGGACGCATCACGGCACTTCCAGCTTGAATTCGAAGTCCCCGTAGAATATATTTGGGGCTCCTTTTAAGGGTTCACGGAGTGGGCACCGTGCCCACTTTTTTTGTTGGTTGAACGCTCGAAGCTCCTTTCGCGCGACTCCCTAGAAAAGCAGAGGTGGTCGGACGAGGTGAATGGAACGATGTTCGCTTCTCCAGCGGACCCCTCGGGGACGACGGAAGAGGCGGCCGTTAGCGGCAAATGACAGAAGCGTTGCTCGAGACCCTGGACTCGCTGGCCCGTCGCGCGGCTCAAGCCGAAGGGCTTCAAGTGGCCTGGATCGAGCTCAAACGTCACGGAGGATCCAACGTGTTCCGGGTATTCATCGAGAGGGAGGACGGCAGCGCGAGCCTCGCGGATTGCGAGCGGCTCACGCACCGCCTCGGTCTCCTCCTGGACGTGGAGGATCCCATCGACTCCGCCTACGTTCTCGAGGTCTCGACGCCCGGACTCGACCGCCCGCTCCGCAACGAGAGCGACTACGAAAGGTTCCTCGGGCGCCTCGCCCGCATCAAGACGAAGACCCCGCTCGATGGACGGCGGCGGTTCCTGGGACGCCTCGGCGGCGTCCGGTCCGGAGATGTGGTAATCGACGACGAGGAAGTAGGTGAGGTCAGGATCCCGCTGTCTCAGGTCGACAGCGCCCGGCTCGAGGTGGAGTTCGGCCGGCCCGCGGCCCGCGGTCAATCCAGAAATTCGAGGAAGCGCGCATGAGTCCCCTGTTTCAGCTCGTCGAGCAGATCAGCCGCGAGAAGGGCGTAGACGCCGCGATCATCATCGCCGCGCTCGAGGATGCCATTCTCACCGCGGCGAAGAAGTACTACCGCACGGAAGAGCCGTACCAGGCCCGGTTCAATCAGGAGACGGGTGAGATCGAGGTGTTCCTGGTCAAGCGGGTGGTATCCGAGGTGGCCGATCCCTCGACCGAGATCTCGCTGAAGGACGCGAAGAAGTTCGACCCGAAGGTGGAGATCGGAGGCGAGGTCG
>DAISKN010000878.1:0-2597 GCA_036820975.1 Acidobacteriota bacterium
CGAAAAGGCGATGGCCCGCCTCCACGAGGGATTTCCCGAGGACGTGGAGGCCGCTGCCTTCCACGCGCTTTCGATTCTCGGCACCGTGCGCCCCGGCGAAAAGGGATTCGCCCGCCAGATGAGGTCCGGCGCCATCGCGCTTGACCTCTTCCAGAAGCATCCGGACCATCCCGGTGCGGCGCACTACGTGATCCATTCCTTCGACGACCCGGAGCACGCGCCTCTGGCCCTCCCGGCCGCCGACCGGTACGCCGAGGTCGCGCCCGAGGCGCACCACGCGCTTCACATGCCGTCTCACATCTTCCTGCAGCACGGGATGTGGGACCGGGTCGCCCGATCGAACCAGGAGTCCTACGACGCCTCCGCGAAATGGGTGGAGCGGAAGGGCCTCTCGATCGACAAGCGCGACTACCACAGCCTCCAGTGGCGCGCCTACGCGAACCTGCAGCGCGGCATCTACACCGACTCGCTCGACGCCATCCGCATCGTGGGCGAAGCGGCGAAGGAAGTTCAGTCCCCCCGGCTCGAGCGCATCAAGACGTCGATGCAGGCGACGCACATGATCGAGACCGGCCGGTACGAAGACCGGCCGCTTCCGGAAGGCGAGCCCGATACCAGCCGATACAGCTCGACGGCGAATCTGGTCCTCGCCATCGGAATGGGCGCGGCTCAGGCGAAGAACGCGGCGAAGACCGAGCAGGCGGCGGCGATTGTCGCCGGGCTCAAAGAGAAGAGCGAAGACCCTTACACCAAGAAGACCTACTCGATCATGGAGCACGAGCTCCGGGGCCTCGCCGCGATGACGAAGGGAGAGACAAAAGCCGCTCTCGCGGAGCTCGACGAGGCGACGAAGATCGAAGAGACGCTGGATCCTCCGTCGGGTCCGGTCTATCCCTTGAAGCCGTCGCATGAGCTGTACGGCGAGGTCCTGGCGGCCGCTGGAAAGCATCAGGAGGCCATCGCCGAGTTCCAGACAGGCCTGAAGAGGACGCCCAACCGGACGGCTTCCCTTCTCGGGCTCGCGCGATCGGCGGTCGCGATCGGCGACAGCGAGACCGCGGCGCGCACCTACGAAACGCTCCAGAGGTTTCTGACCGACGCGAACCCCGACGTTGCCTTCCTCGCGGAAGTGCGCGGGTACCACGCGTCGACCGAAGACAAATAACCCGATAGCTCTTCCCCCGGGAGGGTGAACATGAAGGTCAGGCTCTTCTTTTTCGCTCTCGCGTTCGCGGTCGCCGCCTCGGCTCACGAGAAGGACGAAGCCGGGGACGATATGGTGGAAGGGGCGGCCCAACTCCTGCGCTCACTCACTCCGGAGCTGAAGGAACAGGTGAGCCTTGCCTTCGGCTCCGACGAGCGCTTCAACTGGCATTACATCCCGCGCGACCGCAAGGGAGTTCCCTTCAAGGCGATGACCCCCGCCCAGCGCCGGCTCGCGGATTCGCTTCTTACTACCGGCTTGAGCCACCGAGGCATGAGAAAAGCGCTCGACATCATGTACCTCGACCAGATTCTCTTCGAGCGGGAGCAGAGAGCTATCCGCGACCCCGAGCTCTACTACATCTCCGTCTTCGGCGAGCCGGGAAAGTCGGGCCACTGGGGATGGCGGGTCGAGGGGCACCATCTGTCGCTCAACTTCACCCTCGAGGACGGCCGGGTGGTCTCCGCTTCTCCCGCGTTTCTCGGCGCGAACCCGGCGATCGTTCGAGGGGGCGCTCAGGACGGAATGCGGGTGCTCGCGGAGGAGGAGATACTCGGTCGCGAGCTCCTTTTCGCTTTCGCCGAGAAGGACCGCGCGCGGGTCATCATTTTGTCGGAGGCGCCCAGCGACATCGTGACCGAGGCTTCCCGCAGGGCCGATATCGGAAAACCCGCGGGCGTCTCATACTCAGAGATGACTCCCGACCAGCGGAAGGCGGTAGTCCAGGTCGTTTCGTTCTACGCCGACCGCATGCGGCCGGAAATCGCGCAGGCGGAGATGCGGCGCATCGAAGAGGCGGGCTACGACCGCATTCACTTCGCATGGGCGGGCGGGGCTTCCGTCGGGGACCCGCACTACTACCGGCTCCACGGGCCGACGTTTCTCGTCGAGTACGACAACACCCAGAACGACGCGAACCACATCCACACCGTCTGGCGTGACCTGGAGGACGATTTCGGCGGGGCCGACGTCCTCGCGGCTCACTACGAGACGAGCCCGCACCATCGACACCCTCACCGCCACGCGGAGTAGCCCCATGAGCATGACCGCCCTTCTCCTTCTCGGCGCGATTCTCGCCCTCGATGCCACCGTCCTCGACAACGACTACGTCCGCGTCGTTCGGGGCGGCGCCCCCTGCGCCGCCGCCGGTCCCGGATGCGGCGACCGTGTCCTCGTGGCCCTCGGCCCGATCGAGATCGAGAAGGACGGGAGCCTTCGTCGGCTTTCCCGCGGCGAGATTGCCGTGTTCGAAGCCGGGCGCAAGTACTCTCCGCCCTCGAAGGGCGATTACGCGGAGGTGGCCTTCAAGGCCGACCGGCCCCGAGTGCAGTCGCCCGATGAGCTCATTCCTCCCGAGAAGAATGCGGTCCTCTATGACGGTGAGCGGCTCTTC
>DAISKN010000879.1:0-2584 GCA_036820975.1 Acidobacteriota bacterium
GATGCCGTGCCGATAGAGCTCGATGAATACGACGTCGCCCGTCTCGGTGACGGGAACGACGTTCACCCAGTCGACGGCGTCGAGGATGTAGAAGTCGTGGCTGGAGGCGCTTCCGGATGTGCGCTCTTTTCTGTCCTGACGGATGGAGAAGACGGGGGTCGTGGCGAGGATTTTCGTTCCGGTCGTTCGCCACTTCACTCCGATAACAGCCTCCGCGCCTCGGAGACGCTCTCGAGCTCCCAGTCGGCGCTTCCCCATCGAGCGAGGTACGTCGAGAGCAGACGGCGTCCTTCCTCGCTCCGGCCGCTTTCGAGCTTCATCCGGCCGAGGCGATAGAGGGCCTGGGTATAGATCACCGGGTGGTCGACGCGCTCCGGCCCGCTCGCGAGGAGATCCTCGAGCGCCTCGATGGCATCCTCGTCGCGGCCCAACGCGATATAGGTCCTCACGAGACCGTCCCGGATCGCGGCGCCGGCGCTCGAGCAGGTCGTGGCCCAGTCGAGCATCATCGAGCCTGCGACCACGTCCTCGAAGATCGCCCGGGCTCGCTCGCCCTCTCCCGCGGCGAGAGCGATTTCTCCCACGAGGGCCTTTACGTAGACCTGCGCCGCGGCGCTCGTCCCGGCGGCGGGGAGCCGAGCGAGCTTCGACAGATAGCGCGCCGCCTGCTCGGCATCTTCATCGACGAGCGCCACGCGCCCGGCGTAGTAGAGGCCGCGGAAGCTCTCGGGCTGAATCCCGAGCGCGCGCTCGACCTCGGCTCTCGCCGCGCCCGGCTCGCCTCCGAGGAGATACAGCTCCGCCAGGAGCTGAAAGGCGCTCGCCGATACTCCCCCGCTCGCGCCTTCGTCGGTTCGCAACCCGCTCGCCATTCCCGCCCTCCGGTAGGAATCGACCGCCTCGTCGAACTCCCCCAGATAGGTCTCGAGGACACCGCGATTCCGCAGTGCCCAGGCACGAAGGTGATCCGACCGCCACTCGTCGGCATCGTGGTCGGTCAAACTGCGAGCGACCTCCCACCGGGAAGCCATGAGCGCCGCCTGCGCCTGAAAGAGCGGACCCTCGATCCAGGAGAACGCCTGGCCGAACCCCAGCGCTTCTTCCGGCTGGCCCTCGAAGGTCGCGAGAATCGAACGAAGACCCTCCACCTTGTCCGGCCGGATGGGCGTCCAGAGATCCAGAAGCGCGCGCGCCCGATCGCCGTTGCCCTGGAACGCGTAGCTCAGCGCGAGCCGGTCGAAGACCTGATGGAATCGCGGGTCGAGGGCCAGGAGCCTCTCCATGAGCTCGATGGCGCGCGCGGGGTCCCCGTCGCGGAGGGAGTGCACGTAAATCTGGCTCAGAATGTAGAGCGCTTCCTTCTGGTCGGGCTCGCGCTCGAGCGCCCTTTCCAGACGCGGAATCGCCTGCGAGTACGCGCCGTCCTGGTAGAGCGCGTTCGCCTCGATTACCTCCCGCAGATGAGCGGGCGCCCTCTCGAGGCTCGCCGCCGCCCGCCGGGCGGCCTGATGCGCGACGGGACCATCCGAGATCCATCGCGCGGCCATGCTCAGCCGGAACTGCGCGAGCGAAAACTCGGGATCGAGACGCACCGCCTCCTGGAGCTCTTCGACCGCCGTGTCGAAGTCCGATTCCTGAAGGGCCGTCTCCCCCTCGACGTACAGGCGGTACGCTTCGACGGAATCCGTCGGCTCGCCGTTCGCGGGGGCGGAGCTCGCAGGACCAGCTCCGCCCGCTCCCAATCGAAGAAGCTCCTCGCGGACTCCCGTCCCGAGCGACTGCGCGAGAACGAAGAGGTCCTCGGAGCTCGATACCTGCGCCCTCTCGGAGGAGAGCGAGCGGCCGCTCCGAACGTCCACGATCTCCGCCGATGCCATGATTCGGTCGCCGGCCACGGCAACCTGCCCCACGACCATCTTCGAAAGCGCCGCCTCCTTCGCGACTTCGGTTGCATCCGATCGGTCGAGATCTCCCGGAGCGATGCCCAGTCTGGCGGCGATGTCGTGAATCCGCTGGCGGCTCACGACGGGGATCTCGGGCGATGAGGCGATCTCGAACGTCAGGAGCTCGGTGAGCATCCGTGCGGTCTTCGCGGAGTCCGCGGGATCGGAAAGATTCTCGAAGTAGAGAACACCGACCGCGTCCGTTTCGGGAGCGGCGGCGTCCCGATAGAGGAAGAGCGCGATTGCGACCGTGGAGGCGGCCGCCCCGGCCAGCAACGCCCAGGGCCTCGAGGAGGAACGCCGGTCGGAGTACGCCGGCGCCACGGCGGCGTCGCCCGAGCCTCGGATCGCGCGCAGGTCCCTCGCCAGATCCTCCATGTCCGAGTAGCGCTCGACGGCGCTCTTGCGCATCGCCCGGGCGACGATCCGCGCGAGCGCGGGCGGGATCTCCGGCCGCAGCCGTTCGAGAGGCTCGGGCTCCCCGTGAAGGAGGTGATCGAGGACCTGTGCCAGCGTCGCCCCGCGGAACGCCGCGCGTCCGGAAATGAGCTCGTAGAGAAGACACCCGAAGGAGAACACGTCGCTCCGCTGGTCGACGACCTCGCCAAGCGCCTGTTCCGGCGCCATGTAGGCGATGGTGC
>DAISKN010000880.1:0-2551 GCA_036820975.1 Acidobacteriota bacterium
GGCGCCATGGCGATCAGCCGTTCCGCACCATCAGCCTGATCCAAGTATCGAAGCACCAGTAGAAACGTCCGTTCATGACCGCGTTCGATGAGCGCAATCCGGTCGAACCAGCGGACCACGGCATCCGGGGTAAGTCGGTCGAGGAACCTGAGGAGCAAGCCCAAGGCGCGCAAGTATCGGGTGCCATCGCCGGCTGCGAGAGCGCGAGTGAAGCCCTTGAGGGCTGAGATGGCCTGCGCTCCCTTGAGGCCCGCTTTTGTGGCACCCTTGAGAAGCACCATGAAGACCGCACCCACGGCATCGGCGAATACGCCCGAGGCGGCGAGCTCACCCACGAGCTCGACGGCATAGCCGGTCGCAGCTCCCACACTGTACCCGAACATGAACGGACGGAACGCCAGGCTGGTGTCGTCGAGGCCGATCGTCGCCAAGAAGGGCTTGATCTCTTCCTGGTAGGAGCTCAAGACAGACTGAATCGCGAGAGCCGTCATGAACTCCTGATTCTCCTTGCTAGCGAGAAAGTCGACCGCTTGGAGTAGGAAAGGAACCATTCTATCGAGCTTGGCTCGGACGTCTCCAATGATTTCGGGATTGGCTGCGAGCTTGGCTACGACTCGTCCAGTTACAGGCCCGAAGACCGGTGTGAAGAGTCCTTGTAGAAGAGCTTCCTTGGTGTTGTCGGGTTGGAGGAAACTCAGAAACATGCCAAAGAGTTGGTAGACGCCGAAGAGGGAGTCGCCTCCGGCCTCGACGAGACCTTTCGGGAACCCGAGCGCGGCTCCCAGCATGAAGTATTGGAAAAAGGCTTCGAGCTCGTCCGCGCTCAGGACGACGTCGTTTGCGGTAAGCCTCTGCTGGAGCTTGTCCCGAATTGCGTTGTACTGCGGATTGTCACCTATCGCCTGCTGAATGAGAGCTTCGCCGAGACGTCGATACCAGTCGCGATTTCGTCGTGGAATGCCGCCGCGGCTCGAGAATCCGGCGACTAGGGGAGTGGTTTTGAACTCCTTTTCGTGTTCGGATACGACATCCTCGAAAGGCTGGTCGGCCGGGGGCTTTGCGCCGGCTAGGAGCTCCATCGCGCGGATGCCAACGAGATCGGTCAGGGAAAGAACGACGCCGGCAAGAGGCTGCGTGGCCGGCTCAACATTTCCCAGCGCGGCCAGTTGCTCGATCTCCTTCACCGCGGTCGCGGTGACGCGGAAGGTGATCTTCCCGTCTCCGTTCGTCACGAGCGGGAAGGACGTGGGTACGTACTCCGTCCCTTCTTGACGGAGGGCGGTTACTCCGGTTCTCTCGTTCACGAACGAGGTTCTCGTATCCAGGAATCCGCTGACCGTGAGGCCTGCAATCGGGGCATCGCCGCGAAGGAAGACCGCAGACTGTGTGACCCGCCACCAAAAGGGGATGTTAGCCTGACCGAAGAAGGAAACGAGCAGTTCGGAGAAGGACTCTTGGTGGACAGGTTCCACAAGCACCGTCTCCCAACGCACCGTGTCGGCTCCAGGTCCAACTGGTAGAGTCAGCTCTCCTCCCGGAGTCTCCGCTTTCAAGCGACCAAGCGGCACGACTCCGTGGCGTTTACCCAAGGTGTTTGAATCTATCCCTTCCATCAATGCCAGAAGGGACTCGCCGCCCTTCGCCTCGTAGAGGTTGAAACTTGGAAGATTTGGATCATTTCCCACGCGGCTGAGCGCGAACGGCTGGACCGTGGGATGCGACGCCGGGGCGATTGGGCTCATACGCGCGTCGAGACTAGTCAAGGTAGCACTCAGCGTAGGTCCATCGCTTCCGGGGCGACCCACTTGAATAAGGTAGGGCGATGCAGAGGCGGGATCGATACGATCCGCAATCGAGCCTCCGCTGGGAGCGACGTTCACTCCGGCAACGATGGGCCGACTCTTTACCGGACCGTAGGAGATCTCTGGCCGAGTGCCCAGCCTTACCGCCCATCGAGTGGCACGCACCGCTTCCACGGTGTTCTTCGATAGAGCCAGGTTCTCCGGCAGAACAAGGAGCGGCGGGCTCCGGAAGACGTTGCCCTCCCGCTCAAGAACGACAGCCTTCGTTTCAACCCCCGTGTCGACCGAGACAGTTACCTTGTTCGTGCGCGCACCACGGTCCTTGACTACGACTTCAAAAACAAAGGAAGTGCTATCCAGTGGGCCCGGTATCAACG
This sequence comes from Acidobacteriota bacterium, assembly GCA_036820975.1. Classification (GTDB taxonomy): domain Bacteria; phylum Acidobacteriota; class Vicinamibacteria; order Marinacidobacterales; family SMYC01; genus DAISKN01. Next base: position 2,180 of record DAISKN010000880.1, read on the forward strand.
GAGCAAGGGTTTCGATGTCGCGTCCTGGAATGACCGTCGCAACTCGTTCCCGAGGGATAACCCTCAGAGACTGGGTGCTCACGTGGTTTAGAGCGTCTACGGCATACGCGGTGATGAGCTCGGTTTGAGGACCGACTTTGACCCCCGCCGAGTAAGTTCCCGAGAAGGGGCCTAATCCGTCCGGACCAACGCCGGTTGGCGTGACTTGAATCACGTTCTCGTTTACGACGATGTTCTCGATCGGAGCGATTGCGCTGACGATGGTCCCCTTCACTCGGACCGTGGCTTCCTCGCCGAGTCCTGGCAACACATCCGGAATCAATTGCTCGAATCTTTCAAACTCGAGAGCGATGCTCGGCGCTGAATGAAACA
>DAISKN010000881.1:0-2546 GCA_036820975.1 Acidobacteriota bacterium
CGTTCGCGCTCAGCCAGCCCCTCCACGAGCTGATCGCGAAGAAGTGGAACGTGAAGCCGGAGAACGTGATGATCGGCGCCGGGTCGACGCAGATCCTGGTCAACGCCACCCACATCTACACCTCGAAGGAAAAGGCGTTGGTCGGCTCGCTTCCGACCTACGAGGAATGTTTCGGCTACGCGTCGCTCATCGGAAGCCGCACCAAGGCCGTTCCCCTCACCGCCGACCACCGGATGGACCTCGACAAGACGATGTACGCCCTGAAGGGCTCGGGGATGCTCTTCTACTGCAACCCCAACAACCCCGTGGCCACTCTGGTGAATCCGTCGGACTCGAAGGAGTTCCTCACGCGGGCGCTCAAGGCGAACAAGGATCTCCGGATCCTGGTCGACGAGGCTTACATCGACTACGTGACCACACCCGGCCACCAGACGATGATCCCCATGGCCATCCAGGAGCCGAGGCTCATCGTCGCCCGCACGTTCTCGAAGGCGTACGGAATGGCGGGACTGCGCGTGGGCTACGCCATCGCTCACGAGAACACCATCAAGGAGCTCGACAAGTTCCACATGGGGAACACCATCTCGGGGTTGAGCTACAGCGCCGTGATCGCCGCGCTCGAGCGCGACGCCGCGGATCCGAGCTACATTCCGAACGAAGGCAAACGGAACGAGCAGGCGCGGGCGTTCACCCTGAAATGGTTCGCCGACCGCGGGTACAAGGCCACCGACGCCCAGTGCAACTTCACGTTCGTCGATGTGGCCATGCCCGTCGAGTACTTCCAGGCCGCCTGCGCCAAGGAAGGGATCCTGGTGGGACGCCCGTTCCCGCCGCTCTGGACCCACTGCCGCATCTCCATCGGCACGATGGACGAGATGCAGCGCGCGGTCCAGGTGTTCGACAAGGTGCTGACCGCGGCGAAAGCCCAGGCGGCGTAACCCGTCGGTAGACGTCCGAGCTGCCGTCTTCCGCGAGGAGGACGGCAGCTTTTTTTCTTTCAAGAACGAGCGGGGTGCACAGAAACGGCCCGCACCCCGCGCGAGCGGAGCGTCCGCCTTCGCGCGAAGCGCTTCGGCGGGACCCGCCGTAGCGATGGCGGAGGCGGGAGCACGGCGCGAAGCGCCGAGGAGCCCAGGCCGTGGGGGTGGGGCCCCACGGCACTGATGCACGAAATGCATCGAAGAGACTTTCTACGGAGTATGGCCGTCGCGGCGCCCCTCGCCGCGTCTGCTTCGCTTCGGGCGCGGAGCGTCCAGGCGCCCGCGCTCAAGGTCGACATCCACAACCACTTTTATCCCGCGTCCTACTTCGAGATGATCCGCGAGCTCGGAGCGCCGGACTACCGGTTCGCGACCGACGCCTCCGGCGCCACCACGATCGAGTTTCGGGGAACCCGGTTTTTCGGAGTTCAGCCGCCGATGACCGATGCCGCCCTCCGGATCGAGGAAATGGATCGCGTCGGTGTCGACGTCCAAGTGCTGTCGCTCTCGGTCCCGAACGTGTATTTCGCCGCGGAGGAGCGCGAGCCCGAGATCGCCCGGCGGACCAACGATGCCTACGCGGAGCTCATCGCTCGACACCCGCGCCGATTCAAGGCGCTGGCCTCCATTCCGATGGACGTCCCCGAGGAAGCCTCGAAGGAGCTCGCGCGGGCGCTCGACGAGCTGAAGCTCCAGGGCGTCCTGCTCTTGAGCCACATCCGGGGAAAGCCGCTCACCGATCCGCGCTTCCGGCCGTTCTTCGAGGAGGCCAACCACCGCCGCCTCTTCGTTCTCATCCACCCGATGCTTCCCGTCGGAATGGCGGAGCAGCTCAAGGACTACGTGCTCGGCCCGCTCGTGGGCTTCCCCTTCGACTCGACCCTCGCGGTGGCGCGGATGTGCTTCGACGGGCTCTTCCGCGACTTTCCCGACATCCGGTTCCTGGTCCCGCACCTCGGGGGCGCCATCCCCTATCTCCTGCCGAGGCTCGATCAGGGGTATCGGGACTTCCCGGCGACGCGGGCGAAGATCGATCAACTGCCCAGCTTCTACCTCAAGAAACTGTATTTCGACACCGTATCCGCCGGTGCTTCGACCGTCGCGTTCGTCCGCGATCTCGTGGGCGCCGATCGGATCGCTTTCGGCTCCGACTACCCCCACCTGCCGGGCTCCATGTCGGGCGCGGTCTCGACCCTCGAAAGCTCGGGACTATCGGAAGCCGAGAGGACGCGGGTGTTCTCGGGTACCGCGCTCTCGATCCTGAACAACGTCTGACGCTTATTCCTGCCTCAGGACCACGATGGGATCGACCCGGGTCGCCCGCCGCGCCGGGGCGTAGCAGGCGACGAGCCCTACCAGACAGATGAATGCCGTGACCGCGGCGTAGGTCGCAGGGTCGGCGGGCTCGACGCCGAAGAAGAGCGCTGCGGCCAGCCGGTTGACGGCGAGCGCTCCCGCGAGCCCCACGGCCAATCCCACCGCCGTGAGCCCGAGGCCCTGACGGAGCACCATCGAGAGCACGCTCCCCCGCGCCGCCCCGAGCGCCATGCGTATTCCGATCTCCCG
>DAISKN010000882.1:0-2481 GCA_036820975.1 Acidobacteriota bacterium
AGCCCCGGGGCGGCTCCGGGGGCGCAGGCGCGCAAGCGCCGAGCCCGAGTACGAGCAAGACCAGCATCCTTCGCGGCATTCGCATTCCTCCGGAGCGGAAGGTATTTCCACCGCCGGCCGAAGTCAATCCCGCTCGTTGTTGCTTCGTCCTCGTACGCTGCTTAGACTGGCCCCGATGACGCCTCCCGTCGACAAGCTCGGCCGCCCGCTCCGGAGCCTCCGGGTCTCGGTGACCGATCGCTGTAACTTGAGGTGCCACTACTGCATGCCGGAGGCTGACTACATCTGGCTTCCGCGGCACGATCTCCTGAGCTTCGAAGAGACGACCCGGGCGGTGCGCGTCTTCACGGAGCTCGGAGTCGAGAAAGTCCGTTTGACCGGGGGCGAGCCTCTCCTGCGCCGCGACCTCCCCGACCTCGTCCGGCTTCTATCGCGGATCCCCCGCCTCTCGGAGCTCGCGCTGACCACGAACGGTCTTCTTCTCGAGCCCCAGGCGAAGGCTCTCAAGGACGCGGGGCTGTCGCGGATCACGGTGAGCCTCGACACGCTGAAGCCGGATCGCTTCCGCGAGATCTCCCGCCGCGACGGCCTCGAAGACGTCCTCGCCGGTATCGCTGCCGCTCGCTCGGCGGGGTTCTCCGAGCTCAAGCTCGATTCCGTCCTGGTGCGGGGAATGAACGACGACGAGATCTTCGACCTCCTCGATTTCGGAAAGACCGTCGGGGCCGAAGTGCGCTTCATCGAGTACATGGACGTGGGCGGGGCGACCCGATGGTCGCAGGAGCGGGTATTCTCGAAGCGGGAAATGCTCGCGGCGATCGAGGACCGGGCGGGTGCTTCGGCGACGCCCATCGATCTCGAGAGTTGGGCCCCGGCCAGACGGTTCCGCCTTCCCGACGGCACGACGTTCGGCATCATCGCCTCGACCACCGAGCCTTTCTGCCGGACCTGCGACCGGAGCCGGCTGACTGCGGACGGCGTCTTCTACTCGTGTCTCTACGCCCAGAAGGGTCTCGACCTCCGGGCGAAGCTGCGCTCCGGCGCGAGCGACGAGGAGCTCGAAGCGCATCTCGCGTCGAGCTGGCGCGCCCGCGAGGACCGCGGGGCGGAGATACGACTCGAGCTCGCGGAGCGCGACGCGCTCGTCCGAGTCGACCGCCTCCGCAAGGACCCGCACCTCGAGATGCACACCCGCGGTGGGTAGGAAGCTCGCGATCGCCGGGTTTCTGATTCTCGTCGCCGCCTTCTTCGTCATCGACTTCGAGCCCGGATTCGAGGCCCCCCCGCTTGCCATCGAGCCGAGCGAGCGCGCCCGGCGCCTTCACGCGGACGCCGTCGTCATCGACCTCCACGTGGACTCGCTTCTCTGGCCGAGAGACCTCTCCCGGGAGGACGAGGGCGGCCACGTCGATTTCTCGCGAATGCGTCGGGGAGGCCTGGACGTCGTGGCATTCACCGTCCCGACGCGGTTCTTCGGGGTCGCGGGCCTGAAGGCATTTCACGATCTCTGGCCGCCCGCGACATGGCTTTCGCCGTGGGCGCGGCTCCGGTATCAGCTCGATAAAACCCGCGCCTGGAGCGAGGACCTTTCTCTCGCGACCGAGGCCGCCGCCGTTCGTCGAAACCACGCCGAAGGCCGGGTCTCGTACTTCCACGGCGTCGAGGGCGCGCACGCTCTCGAGGGAGAATTGAGCCGCGTGTCCGAGCTGCGCGCGCGCGGTGTCGTCTTCATCGGCCTCGTCCACCTCCGGGACAACGAGATCGGCGGCAGCTCTTCGGGCTCGGACCGCGGCCTCACCGAGCTCGGCCGGGAGCTGATTGGCGAGATGAACCGCAATCGAGTTCTCGTCGACCTCGCGCATGCCTCCAGGACGACGTTCTTCGAGGCCCTCGAGCTCACGACGCTTCCGCCCATCGTGAGCCACACCGGGGTCCGCGCGGTCCACGACAGCTGGAGAAACCTCGCGGACGATCAGATCCGGGCCGTCGCCGCGCGAGGCGGGGTCGTCGGCGTGATGCTCGCCCCTCCCGCGCTCCGCGAGCCCAGCCTCGAAGAAGCGGTCCGGCACATCGAGCACGTGATCGAGGTGGGAGGCGACGACGCGGCGGCCATCGGCTCGGACTTCGACGGCTACGTGGATCCGGCGATCGATGCCTCCGGCCTTCCCGCTCTCACCGAGCTCCTGCTCCGAAGAGGCTTCTCCGAGGAGCGGACCCGAAAAGTCCTGGGTGAGAACGTGCTGCGAGTCCTCGCGGCGCTGGAATAGCATGCGCCATGCTCGTTCGCCACGCCCTTAGCGCCGTCCTCGCGGGGGCTGGCGCGATCGCGGCGCTGAGCCTCTCGCTCTCTCTTTCGCGCTCGATCGATCTGAAGCTCGGACCGGGGGATCGCGACTACGCGCAGGGTTTCTCCGACCCCTTTCGCTTCGACGGCGAAGTGACGTTCCGCCGTCTCGAGGGACGCGCGCGCGCGGCGCTGCC
>DAISKN010000883.1:0-2481 GCA_036820975.1 Acidobacteriota bacterium
CGAAACATGGCGCGGGATCTCCCTGGGCCGAGACCTGGATGGCGTCGAACACCGCTGGCGCCGGGCCCTATCGCCTGGAGCGTTGGACGCCGGGAGTCGAGGTAGCGCTCGTCCGAAACGATTCCTACTGGCGCGGGCCGGCTCCGATCGGGCGCGTGGTGATGAAGGTCGTACCCGCGGCCGCGGACCGCATGATGCTCCTGGCCTCGGGCGCTCTCGACGTGGTGGAACGACTCTCCGCCGAGGAGATCGAGGCGCTGTCGCAAGCGAAAGGCCTGCGAATCCTCTCCATCCCCAGCACCAGCACCGTGCAGCTCGGGATGAACAATCGGATGCCGCCGTTCGACGACGTCCGCGTAAGGCGGGCCATCGCCTACGCCCTCCCTTACGACAATTTACTGCGGCACGTATACTTCGGCCGCGCCCGGCGTGCCGTCGGGCCCGTGCCGCTGGGCTTTCCGGGACGGGGGTTCGAGCATCCTCCCTACGAGCACGATCCCGGGAAGTCGCGGGCGCTTCTCGCCGACGCGGGCTTCGCGGATGGCCTCGATGTCGAGCTCGCGATGGACAGCGGCAGCCCCGACGAGGAAACGCTCGCAGTCTTCGTGCGCGCCGCGCTCGCGCGGGCGAACATCCGGACGCGCATCCGGAAGCTCACGCCGGCGGTTTTCGCGGAAGAGCGGGCGCGAAGGCGGCTCCCACTGTTTCTCGACGAGGCGTTCTGGTGGGTGTACGACCCGGCCTACGCGCTTCTTCTCGGCTACACCAGCGAAGGGTTCCTCAACCACGTCGGCTATTCGAGCCCGGACGTCGACCGCATCGTCGCCTCGGCCCGCTCCGCCGTGGGTCCGGAGCGCGAGCGCCTCCTCGCGGAGGCCGAGCGCCGCATCATCGAAGACGTGCCCTCGGCCTGGATTGTCCAGCCCAACTTCAACCTGGCGATGCGCGATCGCATTGACGGCTACGTCCACTTCAACGATCACATGGTGCGGTTCTTCTACCTGAGCAAGCTCGCCGGGGATCCTGGTGCAAGAAGGGGAATGGGGAGATAGGGAGATCGGGGGAGGGGGAGCTGGGACGTCACATCACGCCAGGCTGTTCGTCTCGTCCATCACGCCGGGAGAGCGCGCCTCGAAGACTCCCTTGCTCAGCAGCGATCCGATCAGCCGCGCGACGCGCACGTCCGTCCAGGGCGAGCTCTCGAGCACCTTCTCGATCGTCTCGTGCCGGATGATCGCCTGGAAGATCTCGATCTCGGCCGGGGAGTGGGCCGTGAGCGGCAAGGGGCAATCCTCTTTGAGGCGAAGGGGAATCGCGAGCGGCGGAAGCGCGGCCACGAGCTTTCCCAGCTCCCGCGCGTGGTCCATGCCCTCGGCGACCAGCGCGTCGATGGGGAGACAGATGGTCACCGGCTGTGACTCCGCGTCGGCGAGAGGTTCGATCTCGTAGCTCCCCTCGTGCCAGCTGAAGAGGCGGTAGAGCGCTTTTTCTCCGACGACGCCTTCGTACTCGACGTGGAACAGACGCTCCCGGTCGAAGAGGATCACCGCCGTGCGGCCGTCGCGCGAAAGCCGCGCGCGCAGGGGCTCGGGCCGCGCCGACAGGTGGCGGAGAAGCTCGGCGAGCGGCAAGGAGGAGGCGCCGCCATAGGCGTCGTCGGCGGTGCGCGCTTTCGGCGACAGGATGCGTCCGCCCGCGCCCGGACCGAAGTCGTTCGCGACGCTCGAAGAGCGTTCGCAGGCGGCGTCCGCCGGCGGCCGGAGCTGGAGAGACAGGATGTGGTTGCCGATGCGAATCGAGTCCCCGGGGGCGACGAGGCTCCGGTCGACGCGCTCGCCGTTCACCCGCGTTCCGTTGGTGCTCCCGAGGTCTCGAATGACGAGGGCGCCGCCTTCTTTGAGGATCTCCGCGTGGAAATTCGACACCGCGCGGGACAGGAGCTGAATCTCGTTCGACGCGTGGCGCCCGATCCCGACGCGGGAGAAGTGCGCGAGGTCGTAAGCGTGGACCTTCTGGTCGGTTGCCAGGAGCAGGAGCGCCGCCTCGTTCTCGAAATGCGGGGTATGTGACGCCATTGGAGTACGTGGATGGCAATCTTGAGAGCAATCGGCGTGCCATCGTGTCGCGCGCCGTCTTCGAGGGGTTTCCCACCCGGTGCGCGGCCTCTTCTGGTTTCAAAACGATACCTCGCGTCCGGAAACCCGACGAGGAGCAAAGGGGCTTTTCCTATGGGGGAGAGGAGTTTCCGAATCGGCCGCGATTTGCGGCACGGTACTTGTATAAATCCTCGTCGATGAAAGCCGCGCGCCTCGCATCCGTAGGGGAATCGCAGCAGTTCGAGGTCTTTTGGCCGCGATGAGCCCCCCCACGGTGCTTCTCGTCGAGCCCGCGACCCGGGACCGCGCGGACCTCGCCCGCCAGATCGCCGGAATCTTTCCTTCGCCCATTCGGGTTCTCGACGCCGGCTCTCTGGAAGAGGCG
>DAISKN010000884.1:0-2469 GCA_036820975.1 Acidobacteriota bacterium
GGCGCCCAGAACTGCATCGCGACGCCGGGAATGCCGCCGCTGTAAGCGGACGGAATGACTCCGACGATCGTGTAGGCGCGGCCGTTCAGGTCGAGCGTCTCCCCCACCGCGTCCGGACGCGCGCCGAGCCTCGTTCGCCAGAACCTCTCGCTCAACACCATTACCGGGTGTCCGCCCGGGCTCAGGTCATCCTCCGGCTCGAGGGTTCGCCCGACGAGCGCGCGAACCCCGAGGAGACGAAAGAGGTTCCCGGAGACGACCTCGCCCAGCAGGTACTCGGACGCCGCGTTCGACTGATAGCGGGCGATCGTCGTCTGGTAGCTCGCGACCTCGGAGAAGACGTCCGTGCGATCCCGGTAGTCTCGATAGTCTGGATACGAGGACGCGGAATAGGGATAACCCGAGGAGTCGCTCAGATAGATATCGACGAGAGACTCGAGCCCGATGCCGGCTTTCGGCCGGAGCAGGAGCGCGTCGACGGCGCTGAAGATGGTCGTGTTGAAGCCGATGCCCAGGGCGAGGGATAGGACGGCAACGAGGGTGAACCCCTTGGACTTCCAGAGCATCCTCACCCCGTACTCCAGGTCGCGAACGAGATCCGACATCGAGCCTCCTCGGCAATCTGAGCTCGATACGCACGAGGAGGCAGAAAAGTTGACGAAATCCGCGCGACGGGTACGCTAGAAGCCTTTTCGGAGCTGAACCGACTCCAGCTCCTTCTTGAGCTCGCGCTGGAAGATTCCCGGACCGACCCAGCTGTAGACGCAGATTCCGAGCCAGGCCAGGGAGACGAGCTCCGCGCCGTTCGGGTGCTCGAAGTCGACGAGGAGCTGCCTGAAGAACCGATAGAGCACGAACGCCCTTTTCATTCCAAGTTATTTTCTCGAATTCGAGGCGCTCGGCGACGGCGGCGGGCCCACGATCGACTGGTAGACGAGGGTGCGGAACTTGCGCTGCAGGTCGGAGTTTCCCGCGGGCAGGAGCTGCACCATGACGAGCGCGACCAGCTTCTCCCCGGGATCCACCCAGTAATTCGTGTGATAGGCCCCGCCCCAACCGAAGGCGCCGGGCGAGCCGTAGCGGCCGTTTCTCCCAAGGTCTTCGACCACGTCGAAGCCCAGCCCGAAGCCCATGCCGGCGTTGGCCGGCCCCGTCTCCGCAAAGAGCGTCCCGACGTGGTTCACGGTCATGAGCTCGACGGTCTTCGGGCTCAGAACCCGCACGCCGTCGATCTCTCCGCCGTTCAGAAGCATCTGGAGGAAGCGGCCGTAGTCCCGCGCCGTCGAGAGAAGCCCCGCGCCCCCCGAGAAAGCCAGTCGCGGCCCGTCGACGTAATGGCCCTGGCCGGGCATGCCGTCCGGGGCGCGCTCGATGCGTCCGTCGTCCTTGGCGGCGTAAACCGCGGCGAGGCGGGGCTTCTGCGCGGGAGGCAGATAGAAAACCGTGTCCACCATGCCGAGCGGCCCGGTGATGCGTTTCTGGAAGAAGTCGGCGAGCGTCATCCCCGAAACCTTCTCGACCACCACTCCCAGAATGTCGGTGTTGTAGCCGTAGACGTACTTCTCCCCCGGCTGCGCGTCCATCGGAAGGGCCGCCATCCTTTCGACCAGGGCGGACACGGGCTCCGTCCGGTCGGCGAAGTACCAGTGCTGGATTCCGGCCGCCTTCCATTGCGCCGCCGCCGTGCCATACCCGTAGCCGATCCCCGCGGTATGGGTGAGGAGATCGCGGATGGTGACCTCACGCTTCGCCGGGACGGCGCTCACCGGCGAGTCGGGCACCGCGCCCTCCGGCGGGGCGACGGCCACCGACGTCGTCTCGAGTGCGGGAATGAACCTGGAGACGGGATCGGCGAGCCCGATCCTTCCCTCTTCGACGAGCATCATGACCGCGACGCTCGTGAGCGCCTTCGTCTGCGAGGCGATCCGGAAGATCGAGTCCTCCTTCATCGCGGTCCCCGACTCGATGTCGGCCTTGCCGAAGGCCTCCAGGTGGGCGACGCGGCCGCCGCGGGAGACATAGGTCACGAGTCCCGCGACCTTTCCCTCGTCCACGTACTGCTGCATCGCCGCGCGGAGTCGCTCGAGGCGCTCGCTCGACAGGCCCACCGACTCCGCCCGGATGTCGGGAGGCGCCTCGGCGGTGAACGCGAGCGAGCCGAAAAGCAGGGCGGAGAGGAGCAGTGGGAGCAGGCGGTTCATGAAATCCTCCTGGGCATACGGGGAGATGCTATCTCAGGTCGCGATCCGGAGGATCCGCCATGGTATGGTTTACGGCCGAGAAACCCGCTGTCCCCGATGAGAGGAGAAACATGTCCCGAAAGACAGGAATCGCGCTCGCCTGCTACGTGCTCCTGATCGGAGGCGGAGCGGCGACGGCCCAGACGACGGATCTCGATCTCGTCCTCGTCGGGGGCCGCGTCATGGATCCGGAGACCGGGCTCGATGCCCAGCGCAACCTGGGCATTCG